>CAYMPA010000144.1:0-6715 GCA_964392105.1 uncultured Enterobacteriaceae bacterium | reverse complement strand
CCGCCGCAGTAAACGGTCTAGTAAGCCTCCACAGCAACGTATGTTAAGTAAGCAGGTCAAGAGTGACTAAGTGTTGATGGGGGGGGTTGCTTTGCTAAAGTTATATCAATATCCACTCGATAACCCTGGTAGCGATTGCTTGTAAAGGCTATGCCGGGTGGGAGTGAATACAACACCTTCGGGAAATAAACTCGCCGTGCTGTGTACGGTTACTATCACCCGGCACCATTTCAATATTGTAAGATCTGCTTTCCTCATACTTGAAAGGCTAAATAATTATTTTATCTATGGGGGGATTGATATGTCTTACTGGTTAGATTTCATAGGTAGAGACGGGTATGTACGTATGTGTGAGAAATGTCGTTTGGTAATGAGAGCAAATAGTCCATACAAATGGCATTTAGTAGCAGGTTGGTATGATGAACCACCAGAGAATACTATATTTGTAATTTGTCCTGATTGTGTAAAAAAGTGAAAGTGTAGTGATCAACTGATTCCGGACACTTTGTTAAGCGCATTTTCATAATCCAACGATGAATGCGTAGATTGGAGATTCTATAATTAGAGAAATCCTGCAATGTAATGTATTGAGAGAAAATGGTTATAGTTAATCTACGAATCATGACAACTTATATTCTTAATAACGAATCATAATACATCGATACAACTCATGCCCGCTCTCATAATACTTCTTCTCAAATGGACTTATAAATTCATCTATATCAATAGTTTCTATTAATACAGTTTTATTCGTCACCATCTCTAATGCCAGTTTGAATTCCTCTGCATAGATCCTCCAATTTGTTCTTAATTCAATTTGATCACATAGACACACCATTTCAGGAAAAACCGGATGTCCATGCCAACGCCGTTTTAATTGATCTTTCTTAGGCCAGGGATTTGGATAGAACAGATAATTTTTTCTTATATTCCAGTCAGCCTGCTTTGTCATTCGCCATATATCAATAATATCTGCTCGGGCAAGAATCAAATTATCTTGATAATAAATATCTTTATCTTTAATTATTTTATCTAAGCGTTTTTCAGATTTATCAATTCCAATTATCAATGAATCTTTATTTGCTATAGATAACACACTGCTACTTTCACCTGTGCCGCAGCCAGAATCCAAAATAATAGATAAGTTTATTTTTTTTTGTATTTCATCGATCTGATGAAATATTTCTTCACTGAATGGCCGGTAGGGTTTTTTGTAGAGGTTGGAGAGATGTTTATTAACAATGCCTTCAAGGTCTTTATGAACGCTGGTCTGATTACTGCTGACGACGCTTGATGATTGTGTCATTCAATCTTGGAACTGGATAACGGATTTTGCTTCAAAAATCGGTCCATCAACACAGACACGTTTCATTGCCGGGCCATTGTCGGTTTCTATTAGAACAGTGCAACCGGCACAGCCACCTACAGCACAGGCCATGTATTCTTCCAATGAGACCTGGCATGGTAGATCATATTCTTTTGCAAGTTGCGCCACTACTTTAAGCATGGGTGTTGGTCCGCAGGAGAAGATTTCTACTTGCTTGTGTTCTTCAGTATCAAGATTATCCAACCAGTGTCGTGCCAAGTCAGTAACATAACCAGGAAAGCAGCCGGGGTAATCTTGCAGGCTGGTTAGACGTGAAGGTATTCCCCAGTCATCCAGCAAAGGCATACATGCAATCACATCAGATGGTATTTCATTTATCATGATTTGAGATGGTTTACTTTTAAATGGAAAGGATATTTCTGAACCCATTATCACAATCGGGTTTAAATCCCTTGTTGTATTTTTGATATGTTCTGCCAGGAAAATCATCGGTGGAATACCGACACCACCACCAATAAGCAGAGGACGTTTTTTATATCCCCCAAGTTTAAATGATTGACCGATAGGGCCAATAAGATTGATTTGATCGCCAGTTTTGCGTTTGGATAACAAGTCAGTGCCTTCACCATGGATCTTGTATAGCACATCAATCGTTTTCTTTTTCGGGTTGCTGCGCATGATCGACATGGGGCGGCGCATATGTAAGCTTGTATCACATTGCATATGAATAAAATGTCCTGGCTTGGCATGTGCTGCCGTTTCCGGGGCTTGTAAACGTATGTGGTATTGTTGATCAGCATAAGCATCTTGTGACTGCAGCTCTGCCTGTTCCACATATAATGTGTTACGTGTTGCGGGATGTGTCATTGATTAAATACAACTTCACCATTGAATAATGTATGAGAGACCATTCCTTGTAACTCCCAACCTTTAAATGGTGAATTCTTACCGGCACTGAGTAGCTTATCTTTATCAACGCTGATACTAGTATCCGGATCGAGGATGCAAAGATCTGCATCTTTATCTATACCAAGTATTCCCTTATCGATTCCAAGTATGTTGGCAGGCTGCGAAGTCAGTAATAAAATCGCTTGTTCAAGTTTTAGTTCATTACGATTTACCAGGTGCAACATCAATGGCAATAAGTGTTCAATCGTCGAGGCCCCGGTTTCAGTCAAACTAAAAGGTGCCGATTTCGCATCAGCATCATGGGGCTGATGATCAGAGCATACGGCTGAAATGGTTCCGTTATTAATACCATCGATTAATCCCTGGCGATCACGTTCACTGCGTAAGGGGGGTTGTAAGTGACAATCACTATTGTAATCAGCTATATCCATTTCTGTGAGGTGCAGGTTACAAATCGCAATATCTGCTGTAACAGGTAATCCTTGATCTTGCGCTGCCTTGATTAATTTAACACCGCGTGCTGATGATAATCGGCAAAAATGAGCACGAACATTGGTTTGTTCGATCAGTAATAGCGCTTTACTTACTGCAACTGTTTCTGCGGTTTCGGGTATAGCAGGAAGCCCAAGCCGGGTACTAATAGAACCTTCATGGGCAACACCATTATTTTTTAATGCTTTATCTTCAGCGTACAAGAAAACAGTCAGGTCACAACTGTGTGCATATTCAAAGGCACGTCTTAAGACTTCAGTATTTTCAATTGGAACAAGTGCGTTACTTACTCCGATACAACCAGCCTGTTTTAATATATACATTTCTGCAAGGCGCACACCCTTTAATCCCTGTGTTAAAGCACCGAGTGGATAAATGTTTGAACGATGGGTATCACGTGTACGTTGATGTATCAATTCAACAACTGCAGCTGTATCAATAACAGGATCCGTATCAGGGGGACAACAGATTGATGTTATGCCACTACTATTAGCAGCAAGTAACTCGGTTTGGAATGTTGCTTTATGTTCAAAACCGGGTTCGCGTAACCTCGCACAGAGATCGACCAGTCCAGGCAGAACAATTCTATCTTTTGCATTTATTTGTAGATCGCTTTTAAAACCATCAGGTTTCTTTTTTATACCAACTATTTTTCCATCAGCGATATACAGATCCTGCTTGGCATCAAGCTTGTTTGACGGATCGAATAGTTTTCCGTTTTCGATACTAATACGCATTATTCGCTACCATCCATGTCTTCACTACTTCTCCCCATCGTCATTGCCATAACCGCCATACGAATAGCAATGCCATGACTGACCTGCTGCAGGATGACTGAATGTTTGCCATCAGCAACACTTGAGTCAATTTCGACACCGCGATTAATTGGTCCAGGATGCATGACAATCGCATCCGGCTTTGCATTGGCCAGACGTTGGCTGCTCAGACCATATCGTTGAAAGTATTCTTGTTCACTGGGTAATAATGCACCGCGCATACGTTCACGTTGCAAGCGCAACATCATGACAACATCAACACCATCAAGCCCTTCATCCATGTCATGGAAAACATGCACGCCCAAGTTTTCTACATCTTTGGGTATCAAGGTTTGTGGTGCAATGATCCTTGTTTCCAGAACACCCAGTGTGTTTAAAGCATGGATTTCTGAGCGTGCAACACGTGAATGAAGTATGTCTCCAACAATTGCAACACGCAGTGTTGTGAAATCTTGTTTATGTCTTCGGATTGTAAACATATCCAACATTGCCTGGGTTGGATGGGCATGTCGTCCATCTCCTGCATTGATAACACTGATATGTGGAGCCACTTGTGTCGCAATGTAATGTGCTGCGCCACTGTTAGCATGGCGAACGACAAACATATCACAGTGCATGGCTTCAAGTGTATGCAGTGTATCGCTGAGTGTTTCGCCCTTGTTTGTCGCCGATGTTGAGATATTCAGGTTAAGAATATCAGCAGAAAGTCTTTTTGCTGCAAGTTCGAAGGTCGTACGAGTTCGCGTACTGGGTTCAAAGAATAAGTTAGCGATAGTTTTACCACGTAACAAGGGGACTTTTTTAACATGTCTTTCACCGACACTGGCAAAAGATTCGGCGTGATCAAGAATATTCTGTAGTAATGGTTGGCTTAGACCTTCTGTAGAAAGAAAATGCTTTAAATTGCCGTTATTGTCGAGTTGAATTGTGTTTCCAGTCATCCCGTTTTTTTTATTTCCAGTGCCAGGGGCTCTGGGCCGGAGAGTTTAACATGTTCTCCCGCATTCAGCTTAATTGTTTTTCCGATTATATTTGCTTGAATGGGTAGCTCTCTGCCACAACGATCGATCAAGACAACCAGTGTAATGCTGGCGGGTCGACCATAATCAAAAATCTCGTTCATAGCGGCACGGATCGTTCGTCCAGTATATAAAACATCATCAACCAGAATGATGTGACGATTATCCAAATCAACAGATAATTTGCTGGGTCTGACTTCCGGATGCATACCAAGTGTACTGAAATCATCACGATAAAATGCAATATTCAATTCACCCAGTGGATCTGAGAGCTTTAGTTGTTGATGTAGTTTACTGGCTATCCAGGCACCACCACGTTGAATACCAATCATTACAGGATTGTCATATGAAAAAGTATCACAGTAAGACTGAATGGCCTCTGACATTTCTGTTAACAGCTGATTAATATCTATCTCTTCAGACATGTGGTACTAACCCGCATATTGTATGAGTACGCATAAGGCCAGCATGAAAACATTGTCAGCAAAAGGTTTCAACTGTTTTATAGAATATATAGTTTGTCACGAGTAGTTTGCTTACCAAGTGCTAAAGCTTCCGCTCCTCGGTAATTGCTCCAGGCATTACTCTACCTCCTCCTTCCCTGGAGTCGTGCTAACGCCCCTTGCCTGCGTCCTGCAGGCAACTTGTTCTTGGCAAATGCTCCCTGCGTTATTACGTGCATGGATGCACGTACGTCGCGAAGACACGACTGCATGGATGCAGGAGGTAGAACGAATCATGAGACAGAGTCGAGGAGTCGAGAGCGACCATCTCGGCAACTCATACAATATGTGGGTCAATTTTCCTTATAATCCATCATTTGCCGATGCGTTATCTATATTTTCCCTTAACCATGTTTCAAGAATAAGTCTGGCTGCAACAGGATCGAGTTCGCGTGTGGATTTTATTTCTCGTCTTGCTTCAAATGAAGATAACTGTTCATCGATCAATTCTACGGGAATTTTAAAGCGGCCTTTGAGCTGCCTGCTAAAGCGCTCTGCAGCATCGGTCATTTCCTGTCGATCTCCATCCAGGGTAAAAGGGTGACCTACGATCAAGATACTTGGATTCCACTCATTAATTAAGCGATCGATATCATTCCAATCCGGTTTGCCATTATCGACTTTAATGGTTTCGAGTGCAGTTGCAGTTGCTGTGATTGATTGACCGACTGCTGTGCCTATCCGCTTCTCACCGTAATCGAAGCAGAGCAAGGTTTGATTATTCACGCGTGACCAATATCAGATGATAATTTTTCGATATCGACACCCATATGATCAGCGGCAGATTGCCAGCATTGTTCAAACGGTGTATTGAAAATAATTTCTAAATCAGACGGGCCGCTTAGCCAGGCATTATCCATCAATTCCTGTTCGAGTTGTCCGCCGGCCCAACCTGCATAACCCAGAGCGATAAGTGATTCATCCGGACCATCCCCGGTTGCAATAGCCTCGAGAATGTCCTTTGAAGTTGTCACGCAGATCTTATCTGAAACGACGATTGATGAATCCCACTCCTTGCTTGCATGGTGCAGAATAAAGCCCCGATTTGTGTAGACTGGCCCACCATGAAAGATCATTTTGTTATTTGCATTTGGATTGTTGGCAGGGATATCCATTTGTTCGAATATTTCACCAAGCCCAATATCCAGAGGTTTGTTTATGACAATTCCCATCGCTCCTTCTTCATTGTGTGCACAGATATAAGTCACGGTTTTCTCAAAATTGGGATCTTTGAGACTGGGCATGGCAATCAAAAACTGATTAGTAAGATTTGTTTGCTGCATAATAATTAGTATTAGCAGTTATGAGCATTTCCACAAGTTTTGTTGTTAAAATATGTTAAAGATTACCTATTTAAAGCCCTTATTATTAATGAATTGCCATGTGCGCATAATATGTAAAATATCGGTTTCATCCTTGATATGCTGTGGGAATGGCCCATATGGAGCTGCCAGTTCCACGATTCTGACCGCCGCATCGTCTAAAATCTTTTCTCCAGAAGATCGGCGAAGAGTAATCTCATTGATGGTGCCATCTTGATTTAATGCAACATCCAGTACCAGATTGCCTGATAGACTCTGTTTTCGTGCCTGTTCCGGGTAATTTAGATTTCCAACGCGTTCTACTTTTGAACCTCAGGCTTCCATATATGCGGCATATTTGTATTCTTTTGTCGTTGCTGAGATAAAT
>CAYMPA010000143.1:0-6960 GCA_964392105.1 uncultured Enterobacteriaceae bacterium | reverse complement strand
GGCAAATTTGTATCTTTCGAGATTAATAAGAGTGACAGTTGCGCGAGAAGAAATTAAAGAAGCATTGGGTCAAATGCCTGTGCTTGAACTCGTTGATTTAATCAAGGAGCTCGAAGACGAATGGGGGGTATCTGCGGCAGCGCCTGTTGCAGTAGCTGCCGCTCCTGGTGCAGCTGGTGATGACGCTGCTGCTGAAGAACAGACTGAGTTCGATGTTATTATGTCGAGCTTTGGTGACAACAAGGTTTCTGTAATTAAGGCAGTTCGCAGTTTAACTGGTCTTGGCCTGAAAGAAGCAAAAGATCTTGTTGAAGGAGTACCTTCAACAATTAAAGAAGGTGTCAGCAAAGAAGAGTCAGAGGATATTAAAAAGCAGCTTGAAGAAGCTGGTGCATCAGTTGACGTTAAATAATTTCAATTGCAGCGTTTAACTAGCTTGAAGCAAAACCAACAGGCGACATTTGTTGCCTGTTGGCTTTTTGCGCTTATTAATATCACCCAGTTTACATTAAATGCGTGTAAATAGAGTCAAGCTGAATATTCATTAGTCAGATGTTTACTACACACAAACACTTTGAGGAATTGTAATGGCCTATTCCTATACTGAAAAAAAACGTATTCGAAAGGATTTTGGGAAACGTCCCAGTATCCTGGAGGTACCCTATTTGGTTGCGACTCAGATCGAGTCGTTTAATCAATTTATACAAGTTGACATAAATCCTGAAGAGAGGACAGATGTCGGATTGCAAGCAGCATTCAAATCAGTTTTTCCAATAGCAAGCTTTTCGGGTAATGCAGCATTGGAATATGTCAGCTACAAGCTGGGTACCCCGGTATTTGATGTCAAGGAATGCCAGCTCAGGGGGTTGACCTATGCAGCCTCATTACGCGTTAAGGTTCGCCTCATCATTTATGATAAAGAGGCCGGGCTTAACAACAAGGTTGTTAAGGATATTAAAGAACAGGAAGTGTACATGGGCGAGATGCCATTAATGACTCGCACGGGTACATTTGTTATCAATGGCACAGAACGTGTCATTGTTTCGCAGATGCACCGTTCACCTGGTGTATTTTTTGAACATGATAAAGGTAAGACACATTCATCAGGTAAATTACTCTATTCCGCACGTGTTATACCTTACCGTGGCTCATGGCTTGATTTCGAATTCGATGCAAAAGATCTCGTTTATTGCCGAATCGATCGTCGACGTAAGATTCATGCCACGATCTTGTTACGTGCATTAGGTTATACAACTGAAGAGATACTCGATATTTTCTTCGATACTGACACGTTCAAGATTACAAATAAGGGAATTACTCTGGACTTGGTGCCTGATCGCCTGCGTGGTGAAACTGCATTGTTCGATATAAAAAACAAAAAAGGCAAGGTCATTGTCGAAAAGGAACGTCGTATCACAGCTCGCCATATTCGAGAAATTGAAAAAGCGGGTTTGAAATCCTTAACAGTCCCGGCTGAATTCCTGGTTGGTAAAGTAATTGCCAAGGATATCGTTGATACAGAGACCGGCGAAATTGAATTTTCAGCAAATACTGAAATTACTGAAGAATTACTTGAAAAGATAACTGAGCTTTCAAGTCTTGAGTTAGAGACTATCTATACTAATGATCTGGATAACGGGCCTTATATTGCATATACATTGCGGGATGATCCAAGCACCAATCAATTGGAAGCACATGTTGAGATTTATCGTATGATGCGACCCGGTGAACCACCGACAAAGGATGCCGCCGAGAATTTATTCAAGAATCTGTTCTTTAGTCCTGATCGTTATGATCTATCTGCCGTTGGACGAATGAAGTTTAATCGTCGAGTCGGTCGTAAAGATGTCTTAGGTGAAAGTATTCTTTCTAATGATGACATCATTGCAGTAATGAAAGTATTACTTGATATACGTAACGGTAAGGGCACGATCGACGATATTGATCATCTTGGTAATCGTCGTATACGTAGTGTCGGTGAAATGGCCGAGAATCAATTCCGTGTTGGACTTGTCAGGGTTGAGCGTGCAGTTAAGGAGCGCTTGAGTCTGGCTGAATCTGAAGGTTTGATGCCACAAGAGATAATCAATGCCAAACCTGTCTCAGCTGTTATTAAGGAATTTTTTGGATCAAGTCAGCTATCCCAGTTTATGGATCAAAATAATCCTTTATCAGAGATAACTCATAAACGACGTATCTCAGCACTTGGTCCTGGTGGTTTGACACGTGAACGTGCTGGCTTTGAAGTTCGCGACGTACACCCAACGCATTATGGTCGTGTTTGTCCTATTGAAACTCCGGAAGGCCCTAACATTGGTTTGATTAATTCTTTGGCGGTTTATGCCAGAACTAATGGCTACGGTTTCCTTGAAACACCCTACCGTAAGGTTGTCAATGGTAAAGTGACTGATGAAATCGAATATCTATCTGCCATAGAAGAAGGCGACTATATGATCGCACAGGCAAGTGCGACATTGGATACGAAAGGTAAATTGGTTGATGAGCTTGTATCTTGTCGTATTCAAAATGAGTTTACGATGTCTACACCAGGCAAGATTAATTATATGGATGTATCACCACGGCAAATCGTTTCGGTTGCAGCATCATTAATTCCATTTTTAGAACATGATGATGCAAACCGTGCATTGATGGGATCCAATATGCAGCGCCAGGCAGTGCCGACCTTGAAAACTGATAAGCCACTGGTAGGTACTGGTATGGAAAGAAGAGTCGCAATCGACTCTGGTGTCACTGTGATTTCTGAACGAGGCGGTTTTGTTGATTCAGTTGATGCTAGCCGAATAGTTGTACGTGTTAATGATGATGAGGTGGTAGCAGGTGAACCAGGTGTTGATATCTATAACCTGACCAAATATACACGTTCTAATCAGAATACCTGTATTAACCAAAAACCGTTGGTGAAACCGGGGGATCAGATAGCCAAGGGCGATGTACTTGCGGATGGCCCATCAACAGATATGGGTGAACTTGCTCTAGGGCAAAATATGTTTGTCGCATTCATGCCATGGAATGGATATAACTTTGAGGATTCAATTTTGCTTTCTGAAAAGTTGGTAAAAGAAGATCGTTATACCACTATTCACATCGAAGAGCTGACCTGTGTCGCACGCGATACAAAATTGGGTTCGGAAGAAGTTTCTTCTGACATCCCTAACGTTAGTGAAAGTGCACTGAATAAACTGGATGAGTCTGGAATTGTTTATATCGGTGCCGAAGTAAACGTTGGAGATATCCTGGTTGGTAAGGTAACGCCTAAAGGTGAAACCCAACTTACACCAGAGGAAAAGCTCTTACGTGCTATCTTTGGTGAGAAAGCATCAGATGTAAAAGACACCTCTCTTCGTGTTCCATCAGGTATGAATGGAACCGTAATTGACGTTCAGGTCTTTACCCGTGATGGTGTTGAAAAAGATGCACGTGCTCTTGAAATTGAAGAGTCAGAGTTAAACAGCGTAAGAAAGGATTTAAATGATCAGCTTCGAATAATGGAAGATGGTGTCTATCAGCGCATTGAAAAAATGTTGATAGGTAAAATTGCTGAAGGCGGTCCATCAGGATTAAGTACTGGCGACAAGATTACAAAGAATTATCTTGATGCATCCTCTCGCGAAAAATGGTTTGAAATCCGTTTGAAGAACGATGATGCAAATCACCAGCTTGAACGTGCAACCGAACAACTTGCAGCATTAAAAGAAGAGTTTGATGGGCGCTTTGAAGAGAAACGTGCGAAGTTGACATCGGGTGATGATTTGGCGCCTGGTGTTTTGAAAATGGTCAAGGTTTATCTTGCTGTTAAACGCCGTATTCAACCAGGTGACAAGATGGCTGGCCGTCATGGTAATAAAGGTGTTATTTCAACGATCGTACCGGTCGAAGACATGCCTCATATGGAAGACGGAACCCCGGTTGATGTTATATTGAATCCACTTGGTGTGCCTTCCCGAATGAATGTTGGTCAGGTTCTGGAAACGCATTTAGGTTGGGCGGCTAAAGGTGTTGGTATAAAGATCGGTAAGATGCTTGAACAACAAGCCCAAATTGCTCAAGTACGTAAATTCCTGGAACATGTTTATAACGTCAGTGGTAACAAAGAAGACCTGGTTTCATTTTCAGATGAAGAAATCAATGAGCTGGCAACAAACCTGAAAGATGGTGTGCCCATGGCTACACCGGTTTTTGATGGTGCCAGTGAAGACGAGATCAAGGCAATGTTGAGACTTGCTAATCTTCCAGAAGATGGTCAGACAACACTTTATGATGGCCGTACCGGCGATGCCTTTGAACGTAAAGTTACCGTTGGTTATATGTACATGCTTAAATTAAATCACTTGGTTGATGACAAGATGCATGCACGTTCAACAGGTCCGTATAGCCTGGTCACACAGCAACCATTGGGTGGTAAGGCACAATTTGGTGGGCAGCGTTTTGGTGAAATGGAAGTTTGGGCTCTTGAAGCATATGGTGCTGCATATACCTTGCAAGAAATGCTTACTGTCAAATCAGATGATGTCAATGGTCGTACCAAGATGTATAAAAATATCGTCGATGGTGATCACCAGATGGAAGCCGGCATGCCTGAATCTTTCAATGTATTGGTTAAAGAAATTCGATCACTTGGTATCGATATAGAGCTTGATCAGTAACCTAAGATTATTAAAGAAATAATGGGCGCTTTTAATAATAGTGATTCTTTTGTCAGGACAAGGCGGCCGCTATTAGACATCCATGTCTTCGCGGCATTCGCACATCCATGTGCATCAGAACATCGCACCCACGACTGCATGGATGCAGGACGACTCCAAGGATGGAGGAGGTAGAGAATGTCGGGAACACATTCTCGAGATAGAGCGACGCAGGAAGCCAAAGCCGAAAGCCGCTGTGTATTTAACATACATGAGGACATCGTACCCTGTGGGTATAGCATGCCTTCTGGGTACTTGAGTACGATGCTGACACCGTCATGGCGAAAAAAGCGCATTTTTAGAGGCGCCATAGATACTATTGATTCGATTTTCGGGCAGTGTCCCGAACAAATCTCCTGAGGAGGTAAACCTTGAAAGACTTACTCAAGCTTTTAAAGCAACAGGGACAGGTTGAGGAATTTGATGCTATTGCAATTGGATTGGCCTCACCTGAAAAAATTCGGTCCTGGTCATTTGGAGAAGTCAAAAAGCCTGAAACGATAAACTATCGTACGTTCAAGCCAGAACGCGATGGTCTTTTCTGTGCCAAGATTTTTGGTCCGGTCAAAGATTACGAATGTCTGTGTGGAAAATATAAAAGGCTTAAACATCGTGGTGTTGTTTGCGAAAAGTGTGGTGTAGAAGTAACGCTTTCCAAGGTAAGACGTGAGCGTATGGGGCATATTGATCTGGCTAGCCCTGTTGCCCACATCTGGTATTTAAAGTCATTGCCATCAAGAATGGGTTTGATGCTGGATATGACCTTACGCGAGATCGAGCGTATTCTCTATTTCGAAGCTTATGCCGTGATTGATCCAGGTATGACCGATCTTGAACGCGGTCAAATGCTGACGGAAGAAAACTATCTTGAAGCGATTGAACAATATGGTGATGAGTTCGAAGCAAAGATGGGGGCAGAAGCAATTCGTGAGCTACTAAAGTCTATCGATATCGAAGCTGAAATTGCAGAACTTAGAGAAGAAGTTCCCAATACAAATTCTGAGACAAAACTGCGTAAGCTGACCAAACGATTGAAGTTGCTTGAGGCTTTTATGAAATCCGGCAACAAGCCAGAATGGATGGTTTTGAAAATCTTACCGGTATTACCTCCAGAGCTACGTCCTTTGGTTCCACTTGATGGTGGTCGTTTTGCAACTTCTGATCTTAATGATTTATATCGACGTGTTATAAACAGAAATAATCGTTTAAAACGTTTATTAGATCTTAATGCACCAGATATTATCGTACGTAACGAAAAACGTATGTTACAGGAATCTGTTGATGCCTTACTTGATAATGGCAGACGTGGTCGAGCAATTACAGGTACGAACAAACTGCCATTAAAATCACTGGCAGATATGATCAAAGGTAAGCAAGGACGTTTCCGTCAAAATCTATTGGGTAAGCGTGTTGATTATTCTGGTCGTTCAGTAATTGTTGTGGGACCGACTTTACGTTTACATCAATGTGGTATTCCTAAAAAAATGGCGTTGGAATTGTTCAAGCCATTTATCTTTAGTAAATTGGAAAGACGTGGCTTGGCTACAACTATCAAGGCGGCTAAAAAACTGGTTGAACGTGAAGGTTCTGAAGTCTGGGATGTCCTGGAAGAAGTAATTCGTGAACATCCTATAATGCTTAACCGCGCACCTACATTACATAGGTTAGGTATACAGGCATTTGAACCGGTATTGATTGAAGGTAAAGCGATTCAGTTACACCCGTTAGTATGTACAGCATTTAACGCTGATTTTGATGGTGACCAGATGGCTGTACATGTGCCATTGTCTGTCGAAGCTCAACTCGAAGCACGTACATTAATGATGTCGACCAATAATATTTTGTCACCCGCTAACGGTGAACCGATTATTACACCGACACAAGACGTTGTACTTGGTCTTTATTATTTGACACGTGAATCAGTTGAAGCAAAAGGTACTGGTATGGCATTTGCTGGTGTCGATGAGGTGCATCGTGCCTACGAAAGTGATGTAGTCGATCTACAGGCAAAAATCCAGGTGCGAGTACGCGAAATTACTGTTGATGAAAAAGGCGAAAAGCAGGTAACTTTCAAACGTTATAAAACTACAGCAGGACGTGCATTATTATCACGTATCTTGCCTGATGGGATGCCTTTTGAGTTGATTAATCGTGTATTGACGAAAAAGGCCATCTCTCAATTAGTTAATTCCTGCTATCGAAAGCTGGAACTAAAAGAGACTGTTATCTTTTCAGATAAATTGATGTACACCGGTTT
>CAYMPA010000142.1:0-7159 GCA_964392105.1 uncultured Enterobacteriaceae bacterium | reverse complement strand
TGCGCGCAGGTAGAGCAACGCAGGAGCAGTTGCCGAGGAGCGGAAGCTTTTTCGAAACAGAGTCGAGGAGCGGAAGCTTACCTTTATGCCCTGCGGGTGCAACCCTCAAGGGGGTATTGAAAAGAACCCTTGAGGGTAAGACAAAGGCGTTGCGGGGCAGGGTATCGGAGTAATACCACGAGAATTAAAAAATAAAAAAAGCCCCGCCGTTGGCGATGCTTTTGTTCCAGACTAAAAAACTGTCTGGTTTGGACTATTGCGCAACTACATTAATTGCACTGGGGCCTTTCGGACCCTGCTCAATATCAAAACTCACACTCTGACCCTCGGCAAGCGATTTGAATCCTTCGGCCTTGATGGAGCTATGATGAACAAATACATCAGCGCTGCCGTCAGCCGGCGCAATAAATCCAAAACCCTTACTATCGTTAAACCACTTTACTGTACCTGTAGCCATTCTGGTCACCTCATTAATTATTAAAAGAACAATGTATTAGCATGCGTAATGTTGACGAAATATCACGGAATGTTTGCTGTTATACACTGCGATGAGCTAACCGGAACCGTTATACAAAACGCTAATATCTGCAACTTATCGCATTCCGCACCGGAAAACCATTTTTATATCTGATTCTGGCTATATTTATCAGATATAACATTTTCGACAAGCTTGTCTTAATAGTTTTCTGCAAACTTATCTTCCCGACACTAAATAATTAAAGGGGTCAGATTCCTTTAATTCGCTTTTTCTGACCGAAAAAGAAATATAAAAATATGCAAACTATTGGAAAAAATTAAAAATAGTATCTATGGTAATGGCAGGGGTTAGTTATTTTCTTAAAAATCTTAAAAGGTTCAGTATTAATTAATAAACATACAAAAATAAAACGGGACAGATTTATTTCAATGAAAAAATATTTTTACCTGTTCGTATTATGTATCTGTATTTCAAGTCCTGTTTGCTATGGAGCTGCCTTGTGGAAAGAGGACGCAGGATCGAAGGCAATGATACATACTGCCTCGGAGTTTCGTTTTCCGAGTGAGGCAGGTGATTTTAAACGGGTCAGGTTAATCGAGGGCAAGAACACTTATCATGGCAGTGCGAGCGGTATTATTTATGAAGTACCTGCTAAGGGTGTTGAAATTGAGTTCATTCTTGTTCCGAAATCGATCAAACCGGAGCCACAGGCATCAGAATTGTTTTTTTTGTCTCTGACCACTCAGGATAATATTGGCGCAGAAAACCATATCCAGGAAATAACACCGCCCAAATACGGGAATCCTTCGGAGCGTCTTGCTGCTTTTGTACTTTTGGATAAAACAAGGAATACCGGTATGTTTTCCTTTGTTTTGGCAGACAGGGGGCATTTGATTTCTATGAAGGTGTTTCATACGCTTGATACGGATTCAAAATGGATGGCAGCACAAATTGATGTTTTCTTAAAGAGTTTAAACTGGTCTTTATGATTTAAATTGCAAAAGTAAAGGCGGCTAAACTTTTACAGATATTACGAACTAAAAGATTTCACTTATGACTGAAAAAAATTTTAAAGGCAGTTGTCTGTGTGGTGAAGTGGCTTATGAGATTGAAGGGCCGTTCAAGATTTTTCAGTATTGTCATTGTTCCCGTTGTCGTAAGTCTACTGGAAGCGCACACGCATCAAATCTGTTTGTTCCGCCTGAACGATTTAAATGGACTCGGGGTGAAAAATTGGTGGGCCGATATGAACATTCGGAAGCGAAGTATTTTGCGACTAGCTTTTGTAAGCAATGCGGGTCTTCATTACCCTGGGCTGTGCAAGGTGGTAGGAATATTGTCGTAACAGCAGGAACGTTAGATGATGATCCCGGGATCAAACCGATGTGGAATATATTTTGGGAATCAAAGGCACCATGGCTTGAAGAGACTTGTAACCTTCCGAAGAACAATGAATTTCCAAAGTAGATTTATGCGCCGATCCATGTGACAGAGTTTCGGAAACGTTTTTCAATTTGATCTAAAGCTTCCCCGGACATTCCCAATATGGCCATACTGCCCTTGGGACACGGAACAATTATTCCATAAAGATTGGTATTGTTGACCTTAATAGTTTCATTCACTGTACTTTCGGGCATCATGAGTACAGTTACAGGTCCTTTGGAACCTGCAACTATCAGGTGCAAACTTATCTGCTCGCGAATGTAACAGGGCATAGCAAAATTGACTGTGCCTAAATAACCATCAAGTTTCATATCAACTGAAGTGAAAAGACGTTCCAGTTCGTTATTTTGTACGTGATGTTCTGTTACTTGCAATTGCGGATTATTATTAATGTAAGCAAATATCGCTTGTTCCAATGTAGGTTCTTGCGTGTGTGATGTTATAAAGATCATGCTGATTACCAATAATAAACAGGCTGCCAATCCGCTCGATAAATAATAATTCAGTCGGCTTTTTTTATCCCTGGCTAATGATTGTCTTAATAAGATACGTGCTGCGAGTTCTGGAGGTGGTGGTACATTAACAGCTTCATGCAAATGATGATTGAATTTTCCCGTTTCCCTTGCAAACTTCGCACATGAGCAACATTCCTGTTGATGGGTCAAGTAGGCCACATCACAGCTATCCGGTGTTGAAATACAAATATGGCGAAATTCTATACAGTTCATAATGTTTTTACCTCAGCTTGATAATCACCTGTTATGCTTTCCCGTAATTGCTGACGGGCACGAAATAAACGTGTCATTACAGCACCAGTACTAATTTCAAGTGATTCTGAAATTTCATCACAACTGTAACCGGCCAGAACTTGTAGCAGTAATGGTTCACGGTATTCGATTGCTAAATTAGCCAATGACTGACGTAAGACATATGCCTCAGTGCTGGTATCGTAGTCGTGTATATTGTTTGCAATTGAATCGGGATCTATATCAACCAGATGAGGTTGGATTCGCTCAAATCGCCTGGCATTTTCACGTCGTAACGTCGTAAATAACCAGCCTTTAGCCGCTTTATCATCACGTAGACTGTCAAGTGCCCGCCAGGCCCTTGTCATTGTTTCCTGTACCAAATCATCAGCCTGGTCTCTGTCATTACATAACCAAAACGCAAAACGATATAGATCATCCGAATAGGCTTTAACCAGGGCCACGAATCGAGATTGTTTATCCCACATAATGTAATAGACCCGATCTAGTCCGTTTTTATTACATTTCTTTGCTAAATTATTTTAATTCCACAGTCTTCTCTACCATTAGCAACATGTTATTTACAGGCCTGAAAAAATATTACGCCAATATCATAAAGAATTATTTCCCTGCAATTTAAAATATTTTGTAACAATTTTGCATATAGGCCGGTCTACTTCTTTAGAGGAACAGGTGAATGATCATGATGCCGACAAAAAGCGTGAATATAAGTAACGGGAAATTATTATGGGAGTACAAGATGGACGGTTTTTTTATCGATACAGGTCTATCCAAAACAAGGAACAGTCATGATCTATAACAATCAAGGCAAGATAGTCAAGGTTGATGCGAATGATGGTCTTATCAAATGGCAAAAGCGGGTTAGCAATGACCTGATAGGCATGCCTGTTTTATTTAAAGAAGGATGTAGTCGTGTTTCTTCCCAAAAGATTTAATGCATCCAGTTCAGTAGAAGTATTTGACACTACACAACAAATCGGAGGATATGATGAAAGTTAAAACTGCTTACTCAATTATTATTACCGTTATTCTTACCAGCTTTTTTATCAATACCTGGGCTGCACCACCTTTTGGTACAGCCGATGATGTTAATTATGCTACAACACTATGGAAGCAATTAACTGATGATAAACTGGTTGGCAAGAGTGCGATTACGTCAACGCCGTATGCAGGAACGCCTCCACATGGCAAATTTTTAGACACAATGGATAGTCAGATTAAAGTAAAAGGGCATACTGGCGATGTTATTGTTAAAAAGAATTATGGTGGTAAAGGAATAACTAAAGAAGCAGTGGCAAATGATCCTGATAAATGGTTGAAAGCCGTTACGGTCATGTTTCGAAGAGAAAAAGGATTTGATTCAGATGATAAGGATTGGTTTTGGGTGAAATTTAAGCCAGACGGTTCTCTTCATGAGAACAAAAAAGGGATGAAATTGGCTGGAAAAGTCGCAAAAGGGATGCCAAAAGGTTGTATTGCTTGCCATAAAGCTGCACCTGGTGGAGATTTTGTGTTTAATAACGATAGAATAAAATAGTACTATACAGATACGTCAATCAATAAAATAAATGAGAGCGCGGTGGGATGCCGCGTTCTCATTGTGTCATAACGACAAATGAAGCAATAAAAGCTTAGTTATTGTCTAATAGAGGTGGGGCATGGCCAATAAATTAATTACTTGCCTCATTTTATTCTCTTCTCTGTTTAATACATCTTGTCAGTTAATAAAGCCGGAAAATAGCCCTTTATCCATGGGGACAGTGGATGATATTGGATATGCTCAAATATTGTGGTCTACCATGATGATGGAACAGTTGGTGGGGAGTAATGCGCTACCTAATAAACCCTTTTTTGGTGGGGCAAAACCCCATGGAATGATTTTAGAATTGACCTATAAAACAATACAGGTTGATAACCATACTGGTTTTGTCGTTGTTAAAAAAAACTATGATGGCCCTGGAGTTTCGGTGAGTAGTGTTGAAGCTGATCGCACCAAGTTTCTTACATCAATGACAGTAATGTATCAACGAGAGACTGGTTACGACGAAGATAATAAAAATTGGTTTTGGGTTAAATACAAACCCGACGGGAATGTTGAAACAAAAGTTATTAAAGACAATGAAATCGCTCTAGCTGGAAGAGTTATTAAAGGAAAAACGCCTGAAGAGAATGGGGGTTGCATCTATTGTCATAGATCCGCCGGCGGTGGAGATTATATATTTTATCCAGAGATAAATGTTCCCAATTGATCTTCCCACGAATTATCGGAAACCAAAATGAGGAAAAGCGGAACGAGGTCATGGATACTGACAAATTAATTCCCGTCGTTATGATTTGATTTTCCTTTCTTTGCAGATTATTGAAACTCTTGCTTTTGTCCCATCCTTTGCTGCTACTGTATGCAGGCTTAGTATGTTCCCTATTCTGGAGGACTCAGGAAAAATATTTTGCTATTAGTGAAAATAATCACCTGCGATGGCAAAATGGTTTGCCGTCGCAGGTGATTAGTATGTCCGCGGCATCGTTCCTGGGGATCTCAGGTTTGCTTTAGTGGTATGTAATTCTTTAGCGACAAATAGAAAAAACAGATTTGTTACATGGATTTGTTATATGCGACCAATCAATAAATCATAATAATAAACAAGGAGTAACAATATTAAACGATGTGAATGGTGCGAGAGTGATGAACTCTATATCAAGTATCACGATAAGGAGTGGGGTGTTCCGGTTCATTCTGACCGTAAATTATTCGAGTTCTTGATACTGGAAGGGGCCCAGGCAGGTTTAAGCTGGATTACCGTGCTAAGAAAGCGCAAGGTGTATCGTGAAGTCTTTGATCGCTTTGATTTTAATAAGGTGGCAACTTACAAAGAACCTGAAATACAATTACTATTAAATAATCCCGGTATTATCAGGAACAGGCTCAAGCTAAGGGGTGCTGTAAAAAATGCCCAGGCATTTATTCAAGTACGTAAGGAGTTTGGGACATTTAATAAATTCATTTGGCGATTTACCGATGGTGAAACCATTCATAATTCATGTAAATCATTAAAAGAAATTCCGGCTTATACTGAAATATCTGACCATATGTCGAAAGAATTGAAAAAGCGGGGATTTACATTTGTCGGAACCACAATTTGTTATGCATTTATGCAGGCAATAGGCATGGTCAATGACCACACAGTTGATTGTTACCGTTATCGTGAGTTAAACCTGGAAACCTCAGTTGACCGGCCTTAAATCGAAAACTTACAGTATGTTAGGTCTTAATTTATTGAGTGAGTCCGTCTACTCATTTGATTGCATGTAAAACACACACTTATCATGCCGTTCTTTGTAAATGATTCATGGTGCAAACGAGTTATCGCCATGGACGGCGTGTATTCAGCTTTTGCAGGAGCAAAAAGCTGTCAACTGAGGTTTCTAGGTTAAGAAATAAACCATGTTCATTCGACCGAAAGATTATATTTCAATCGATGATAAATTATTTTTTGCAGTAGTCAGTGAATATCAGGAAGAAGATCGTGTATTAACCTGGTTGCGTTACATTAAAGATAAAAATGGAATGCAAAAACTTGATACAGAACAATCCAGTAAACTGATTAATGATTCATATCCGGAATTACTGTTTCACTGTCATTATGCAGATATCAAATTTCATGGCATTCCATTGACATTGATTAAACAGGTATATCGTCCTGATCAAACCATAGTACGATTATTAAATATGAAGTCACCTGATACCAAGCAGCAGGATGCAATTAAAATTATTAAGCTTCTTATTGGTGCGGGTATTCAAGAAGATTATATGGGTATCACGGGTTCGTTAATGTTAGATACTCATAATGAACAGTCTGATATAGATATGATTATTTATAGTCGCGAACGGTTCTTTAAGGCAAGACAGTATATTCAACAATATCTGGATTCAGGTGAGCTTAAGTTATTGAATGAGTCACTATGGCAAGAGACCTATCAACGTCGTGGCTGCTCATTAAGCTTTGAAGATTATCGTTCTCATGAACTTAGAAAATTTAATAAATGCATATCGGGTACAAGCAAGGTTGATCTCAGTATGATCCCGGAAACGTATGAGCGATTTCAAGAAAATGGGCCCTTCAAAAAAACGGGTAAGGATAAAATATTATCTGTTGTGACTGAGGATACCTATGCTTATGATTTTCCGGCTCGCTATTTTATTGAACATGAAACGATTAATGAGGTTGTTTCCTATACTGCAACATATACAGGTCAGGCACAAAAAGGGGAAAAAATTGAAGCAGCCGGTTTTGTAGAGCAGGGCAGTGATGGAAAGAATCGATTGTTAGTGGGTACGAGTCGTGAAGCTTCCGGCGAGTATATACGTGTTCTAGAATAGTACATGACTCTATTTATAAAATATTGAATTCATTTTTTATCCCGTATGTCATATAAAGGAAACACCTCGAATGAGGTAAGCTGAAGCGGGAAG
>CAYMPA010000141.1:0-7191 GCA_964392105.1 uncultured Enterobacteriaceae bacterium | reverse complement strand
CAAAACCCAAATCTCGCTGATATCAAATCTGTATGCTAGTCTTTATGACATCTCATACTAAACGGGTTCCATATAACCTACTGTTAGGTAGCTAGAGGAAAAGTTATGTCAGAAGGTGGCCAACTTATTAATTTAGGCGAATTATCTAAGCCTGCTACTGTACTAATAGAAAAAGTATCAAATGCTGTTGGTGTATTATATGAACCGCGAAGGATAATTAAAAAGGCTTCAGCTGAAGCTGAAGCCTTAAAAATAAAAACACTCGCCTCAATTGAACTTAATCATCTAGAACAGCGAACCATTGAACGATTAATACATCAAGAATCTCGAAAACAGAAAAATATTGAAAGCATTACTGCTCAAGCTGCTGCATCTTTGGAAGAGGATGCGCAAGTTGAGAATCTTGACGAAGATTGGGTTGCACATTTATTTAAAAATTGTGACACAGTAACTGATAAAGAAATGCAATCATTATGGTCCAGACTGTTATCAGGAGAAGCTTCAAAACCTGGAACATTCTCAAAAAGGACCATTGACTTTGTTGGAACAATGGATAAAAAGATGCGAAATTATTTACTGACTTTGTTCAATTCGTATGGCTTATTGGAGATTTGGTTCCACTTTTATTTGATATAGAAGATGATGTTTATACTAAAGAAGGTATAAATTTTAGTGCGTTAAAGCATTTAGATGCAATCGGTTTAATTTCTTTTAAACCATTGTCAGGTTATAGAAAAATTGGGTTTCATAAAAATGTACTGTTCCATTATTTTGGAACACCGTTACTTGTTGAGTTTAATAAGGATAAAGACAATGAGTTAGCAACAGGTAAGGCCATAATGACTAAGGCAGGTCAAGAATTAGTTAATATTTGTGGAGCTCAGAGAAATGATAAATTTTATGACTATGTTATCGAGAAATTATTTGCTAAAGATCTTGTACTATCAACACCGCTACCTAATCAGAAGCCACATTCGAACGCGTAGCCACATTGCTGGGTTTGATTTCCCCTTATAACTTGCTGAGGAGTTGTTTTATTTCAAGGTTGAACAACAGAGATGTTGCGAAAGCGCATTAGGGCAGGACGCCCGTATGCGCGGGCCGTAAGAAATAAAACAAGGACGAAGGTATCACGTAGTGACAAGTTATTGGGGGTGGTCTTTCTTTTGATTACTTTTCTTTGACCACGCAAAGAAAAGTGACTCGTCAATAGACGAAACAAATATTAATAAAAAATATAAGAATTAAACGTAATAGAGGGATATCGAAAAGATATTATCTAACCAGCGCCTTTTCTACTTCATCCCTCTTATCCTTCCCCTCTAACGATTCAATTAACGTTAATGCAAAATCCATTGCAGTGCCGGGGCCTCTGGATGTAATAACCTTACCATCAGTGATAACAGCGTCATTACTGATGTCTGTATTTTCCAAATTCAGATTGTCCAGAAAACCGGGATAGCTTGTTGCTTTTTTACTGTCGAGCAGGCCAACATTGGCCAGGACTTTAGGTGCGGCACATATTGCTGCAGTAAACTTTTCGCTGTTTGCCATCTTGATCAAGATGCTTTTAATTCGATTATCATTATCCAGATTGTCGGCTCCTGGTAAGCCACCGGGCAGGACAACCATATCGTAATCATCCTGAAGTGCAGTATCTAAATCCGTATCGGGAATGAGTACGGTACCACGACTAGCTGTGACAGGTTGCGAATCAAGCCCGGCAGTGATGACATTGATCTCGGCGCGTCTTAAAAGATCAATGATTGTGACGGCTTCGAGTTCTTCACAACCCTGTGCTAACGGCACCAGGACCTTGTACATATTTTTTACCATTTGCTTGTTTATGAATAAGTGATTTTAATCCAACAAACTTAACACCATATTGGCTTAAATCCTGTAAGACTTGTGATAGTACTTCAACCGTAGATGGATGTGGGTGACCTATACCTAATGCTGAACCGTTACGCTTTGCTACTTTAATCAATTCCCTGAATTGCCCACGTATATATTCAGGGTTTTGTTTATTATCAAGGAAGACATCCCGGGTTAGGTAAGGGATATCATTTTCTTTTGCCAATTTTGCAGCAACACTGTCATCACTGGTTAAGCTATCAACGTAAAACTGGCCATTTGATTTTATTGTTTCCATTAGCCATTGCATGTGCCCGGGATGGCGAGTTAATAAACTTCCCATATGATTATTAATACCAATCAGGTTTGATACAGCGCGCATATTGATATTTAAAGTTTGTAAAAATTCCTCACGTGTCATATTCAGGGTTAATGCACCTGGACCAAGGTATTGATTTTTCCCCATCGCTTGCATTGGTTGGTGTAACAATATGTCCTTGCCTTTCTGAGATGCAATTTGTGACATTTTTTCGGTATGTGGTGCATGAGGTAAAATTGCGTAAGCAACGGGTCCTGGTAAGGCCAATGCTCGCAGATCTTCCTGAAATCGATAACCAAGATCATCAATGATGATGGAAATGGTAGGATTATAGAATTGATCAGAATGAACAGAGACTGAAAATAAACTTGTTGATAATAACAAGCACAAGGCAAACCTGTATTTGCAGGGTGTCTCCGAAAAAAAGAAATTTTCGGGGGCGATCTTGAAGTGGAGCATGTCCATTGGTGTCAGATTATCCCACTTTTTTCAAATGAATCGCCAGCCCCTTCAATACATTTAATGCCTCATAAAGTTGATAATCGGTCTCAGCCAGTGATGGGCCATTCTTTTCTTCCTTCTGCCTTTTATTGTTATCTTCGGATTTTTCATTATCCTTGTTGACTTCCTGTTTATCTTCTTGGCCATTTTTCAAATGACCACTTAAGTCTGCTTCTTTTATTGTTCCTGTACTGGTATCCACCTTGCCTTCGATGCGTATATTTTCAATAATTATGTCAGGTTCAATGCCTGAAGCTTGGATAGAACGACCTGATGGAGTGTAATAACGCGCAGTAGTTAATTTTAAAGCTGCTTCATCATTCATTGGCAGAATTGTTTGTACAGATCCTTTACCAAATGTACGTTCCCCCATAATGATCGCGCGTTCATGATCTTGTAATGCACCGGCGACAATTTCAGATGCAGAGGCTGAACCACCATTAACAAGAACGATGATAGGTGCATTTCTTAACATATCAGAAGGTTTTGCATTGAATTTTAACTTTGAATCTTTAATTCGACCTTCGGTATAAACAATTAATCCGCTGTCGAGAAATAAATCGGAAACACCCACCGCAGCATTAAGAATTCCTCCCGGGTTATTTCTCAGGTCGAGAATTAATCCACTCAAGTCATTGTTATTTTCTTGTTTAAGTTCTTCGAGAGACTTACGCAGGTCTTCTGCGGTATGGGTCTGGAAGTTTGAGATACGAATATAGCCAAACCCGGGTTCAAGGGTTTCACCTCTAACACTTTTCACTGTAATAATGTCACGAGTGACAGTTATGCTAAGTGGTTTATCTTCACCTTCCCTAACCACTGTAAGTACAATCTCACTTCCAGGTTTGCCGCGCATTAATTTAACTGCATCATTAAGCATCATACCTTTGACTGATTTGTCATCCAGTCGAATGATTAAATCACCGGCCTTGATACCTGCGCGCTGTGCAGGCGTATCATCTATTGGCGAAATAACTTTGACAAAACCGTCTTCCATACCGACTTCAATACCCAGTCCACCAAATTCTCCGGATGTGCCCTCTTGTAATTCTTTATAAGTATCTTTGTCCAGGTAAGCAGAATGAGGATCAAGTCCTTCCAACATACCTCTTATTGCATTTTCTATAAGTTTTCTATCATCTATGCTTTCAACATAGTCATTTTTAACTTTTGCAAAGACCTCCGTGAAGGTACGTAGCTCGTCTAACGGCAGGGTATCAATATCGGCATCTTGTTCAGTGTTTGCTACTGCAACACAAACAGCTGAAACCGATAGCAATAAAGTAATTATAATGTTTCTCATTATTGTCATTCTCTACTCCAATTAGGCTGACGTACGTAAACTATCTCGATCGATCGATTTTTCGCAAATTTATCTAGATGTCTTTTGCATAAGCATACTCGCGCCCCAGCGTTCATGACAACCCCATTAATGACTATAGGGTATCTCCGAAAATAGAGTTATTTTTTGTGAGAGCAGCGGACCTCGGTACCCCCTTGAGTGGTGAGCACCGCGCGCAGAACCGCGATGTATATGCAATACATGAGGATTCGAGCACGGCGCTGACGCAGCTATCGCGGAAATAAGATTTTCGGGGAGCTATCTTTTGCACCAATGTGCTGGGTTAAGCGGTTCAGCACCTTTTCTAATCTCGAAATAAAGAGCTGTATCACTTTGACCGCCACTATCTCCGACAGTAGCAATTTTTTCACCGGCAAGTACCCAGTCTCCTGTATTTTTTAAAAGATTCTGGTTATGTCCATACAGACTCATAAAGCCATCACCATGATCGATTATGATTAATAAACCAAGGTTACGAAACCAGTCTGCAAATACTATTTTACCTGTACCGACAGCGTTCACACTGGTACCGGTTTCTGCATCAATCAGGACGCCTTGCCATTTCAGGTTGCCTCCTTTTTTGTTATGGCCGAACTTTTTTAGTAATTTCCCTTTTGCCGGCCAGACCAATTTACCTTTCAACGTGTTGAACGGTGGCATGTCTCCGAACATTTCAATTGTAACGGCTTCTTCCTGTTTCAATCCCTGGAAAAGCTTTTCGAGTTCTCGTTCATTTACCTGTAGTGTCTGGAGTTCGACTCCCTGTTCATTAATATATTTTTGTAAACGTGTAATGATGTCGCGTCGAGTTGCGCGGTATTGGTGAAAGTCACTTAATTTGGCCTCGTGATCGGTTTTCAGAGATTCAAGATTAGTGGTCTGTTCCACTATAGATGATTGAATTTGATCAAGATTTACCAATGTTTGCTTAACTTGTTCGATACGTTCAGAACGTGCCCGATTGTGATAATCATAATAAGCCAGTGCACGTCCTACTAGTGCCGGGTCTTCCTGGTTAAGTATAAGTTTAATATAGTCATTACGACCTGTTTGATAGGCGGATCGAATCTGATGGGTTAATCTTTCTTTTTCCTGTTTGAGTGCTGCTTCATGTTCTGCCTGTTCAAACATTAATTCTTCAAGTTCAGCATGTTTATTTGATATGCCTAACTCGATATCATGAAGGCGTGTCAGCGTTTTGGCTGTTGTTATCTCGATTCCGCGTAATTCTTTTTGCAATTTTTCAGCTTCATCTCGCGCTCCCTTGATCCGTGTTTCAACATCTTTTATACGTATTCGAAGACTCTCCAGTTCTAAAGCTTTAGCAGTATTGGAATTATCAGCTGTTACTGCATAAGACGAAAAAGTTAAAGCAAGCAATATGTAGAAGGTAATTCTCATAATCTTGATAGAGAGTTGAGTCATGTATGATTTACTTTCCGATAACTGCAGGTGTTTCCTCTTCCAGTAATCGTATAAGTGAATTACCTGTCATTTCCTCGGGTTGTGGTATACCCATGATATTTAGTAGTGTAGGTGAAATGTCAGACAAAGATCCTGTGCCAGGAAGAAATTCTGCTGGTCTACCAATGTAAATCAATGGAACCAGATTATTGGTATGTGCAGTATGAGACTGGGACTTAATCTTTTCTGTTGTATATGCCTTTAATTGTTCTGCATTGCCATGATCTGCAGTAATGACAATTTCGCCGCCGACCTTTTGCGAGCATTCAATTATCTTATTGAGACATTTATCAATTGTTTCTATTGCTGATATGGTTGCCTTGAAATTACCTGTATGACCAACCATATCAGCATTGGCGAAATTACAGACAATCGCATCATACTTACGACTATTGATCGATTCGATTAATCGTTCAGTAATTTCATAAGCACTCATATCAGGCCGTTTGTCATAAGTCTCAACATGTGGTGATGGCACCAGTATGCGATCTTCACCCTCGAAAACACGTTCTTCCCCACCATTAAAAAAGAAAGTGACATGTGCATATTTTTCCGTTTCCGCAATGCGAAGTTGTTTCAATCCAAAGTTTGATATGTATTCACCAAAAACATTTTGCAGATTGACCGGCGGGAAAGCGACAGGAAATTCGTAATTGGCTTTATAAGATGTCAGGCTGATAAAGGCAGCGAGTTTTGGAATCCTTTCACGTTCAAATGCCATGAATGTCGGCTTGGTGAATGCGCGTGCCAATTGTCGGGCGCGGTCTGCACGGTAATTGGCAAAGACGATGACATCACCATCCTGGACAATTACAGGTGGTTCTCCTGGTTTGGTAATTGCGGTTGGGCAAATGAACTCATCTGATTCATTTCGGGCATAAGCCATATCAACGGCAATAAACGGATCAACTGATCGGTAATCAGCCTTGCCCTGACTGATAAGATCGTATGCCAGTTTGGTTCGGTCCCATCGATTGTTGCGGTCCATCGCATAATGTCGACCAATTAAAGAAGCGAAACGACCAATACCGAGTTTCTTCATTTTTAACTGGGCTTTATGGATAGATTCCACGGCACATTTAGGGGGTGTATCCCGGCCATCCAGAAATGCGTGGAGATAGAGTGCTTTTACATTACATTTGGCAGCTAATTCCATTAATGCAAATACATGTTCTTCATGACTGTGGACACCACCAGGGGATAGCAGCCCCAGGAGATGTACGGTTTTATCATTTTCCGCTGCATTTTTGAACGCGGATTTCAGAGTTTCATTATTGTAAAAACTGCCGTCTTCCACAGCATGGGTAATGCGTGTGAATTCCTGATCTACAATTCGACCTGAACCGATATTCATATGACCAACTTCAGAGTTGCCCATCTGCGAAGCTGGCAGCCCAACATCTATGCCTGATGCGCTTATCAGCGTATGTGGTTGTTCATACCAGATCCGATCCCATGTCGGCTTATGGGCAGAATATATGGCATTGTAAACCGTATTATCTGTATGGCCCCAGCCATCAAGGATTATCAGAATTGTTGGTTTATGAGTCACTTGCATCGAAGATTTTGGTAATTGCTACAGATTTGGGTGGATTGTGGAGTGACGACGACTGCTGCAATTTCAATATGCAATATAAATATACAAATAGGATTGTAAGTAATGAGTCTATAACCCTGTAAACTCTCAGTTTTCAGTGCGCGAATCTTAGCA
>CAYMPA010000140.1:0-7214 GCA_964392105.1 uncultured Enterobacteriaceae bacterium | reverse complement strand
AAGAATTGGATTGTTTTTAGTTATGTTGACCCTAATATTTGGAATAGGGTTAGGTATTAGCTTCGGTGTTGCTGAGGATCCCATACAGTCTTATATATCAGAGGGTGTAGCATTACATCCAGATGTGCATGATGATAAAAGCAACAGCAAAATATGGAGATATGCACAAAGGTCCCATTTCCATGCAACAGGAATATCTGCATTCTCTATTGGGCTAGTTCTTCTCATAATGTTTTCTTCGCTTAAAAGGAAGTTAAAAACAGTCGCATCTATTTTAGTTGGGCTTGGCGGATTATATCCACTGTCATGGTTCACGATGTTTATTCTTGCTCCGTCAATTGGAAGAAGTGCTGCGCATCATCATGTTATAACGGAGATGTTTACTTATATTGGTGTGGGTAGCCTGCTTCTAGGCATTGGGATTTTATGTGCAAATTTGTTCCTCGAACTTTTTCGTGATGTTTAGTAAACACATAACAAAGCAATTTCACTCGGACGTAAAAAAACGTCGCTCGTACCTTGCTATGCTTTTTTTGCGCCGATGATTTGCGACATTATAGGTCAAATGTTGATGAATTAGGAATCAGGGAGTAAATTTAGACTTATGAGCTCTATCAATTCTTCAGAATTATTGGATTTACCTGTACCCGAACGTCTCCGTCTTGTCACAGCTCTGTGGGATAGTATATCTGAAGACCCTGATTCCTTCGGATTTACTGAGTCGGAGCGAACAGAACTTGATAAACGCATGGAGGCATACTTGAACAATCCAACAGAAGGCACCTCCTGGTCCGATATTAAATCTAAAATGCTTTCGCGCTAATGTCACTGAATATCATCATTCAGCAGGATGCTGAGAATGATATCAATTCCATATTCGACTGGTACGAGGAACAGCGCTCAGGCTTGGGAAGAGAATTTGCCCAAGAATGATCTGCGAGTACGGATAGAATTTTGGATACGTCCCGCCTCTATTCCGAACAATATCGTGGAATTCGCAGAGCACTATTAAGAAGATTTCCAATTGGCATTTACTATTTATTTAATGAAGACCGTATAATAGTGACTGCTGTCCTGATTTGGCAATGGAACCCGACAAATGGAAAAATCGATCATAATAATGTTGACCTATAACCAGACATTCAATGTCTATACTTTATAATCTGGATTGAAAAATAAAAAAATGAATTTCAATTAAGGGGAGACATTATGGAAACCTTGGGTGTAATACTTATTATCGTCGGTACGCTTATTGCCCTTGTTTACGGCATCATTCTTCTAGTAAAAGCATTCCAGGTTTCAATCTGGTGGGGGCTTGCTTACTTACTCATCCCATTCGCAGCATTGGTCTTTATCGTAGTACATTGGGAGGTTGCAAAAAAACCTTTCTTGATGAGCTTATTATCTTTCCCGTTTATTATTGTTGGTCTCATTCTGGCACCTGGAATTGCAGGCGGTTAGTTAATAAATAGTTTTATATATTCAATCTAACGTTCTGTTTCACGACCTACTTATCAAACTATGGTCTCCGTATAATATGTACGTGTAGCTTCAATATTCTTTACAGGGATTGCAAGATGAAATGGTGAAAGCATACTGACTAATCTTTTTTATCCTGTTTGCCATAACGATGATATTTCACCTTGATCGTTTCCATTTCAGACTCACTGAGCAAGACAGGATTACCAAATTGCAAACTGATACAATACCGTTTCGCCAATGCTTCAACTTCATGTGCCAATTTATATGCTGAAGCTATGGAATCACCTACGGTAACCATACCATGATTAGCCAGCAAACATGCTTTTCGTCCTGATAATGCATCAACAACATTTTTTGAAAGTTCATCGGTACCAAAGGTTGCATAGTCTGCACACGGGATTGAATCACCACCAGCAACGGCGACCATGTAATGAAATGCTGGAATTGGTTTTCGTATACAGGCAAGGCCTGTAGCGTAGGGTGAATGAACATGCACGATTGCATTTACATCAGAACGAGATGCATAAATAGCAGCATGAAACGGCCACTCACTGGAAGGAATTAACTCACCTGATAACACCTTGCCGTTTGAATTGCAGTAAACTATATCCTCAGGTTTTAGATCGTTATATTGAACACCAGTAGGTGTTATTAAAAATCCATCTTCATGACGTGCACTTAAATTACCCGATGTACCAGCATTGATACCACTGATATAAAAGTCACGTGCCGTTGATATAATTTCCTGTCGTACGTCTAATGAATCCATAACAGTATACCTGTATTAGCTACAAGGGTACTTTCGAAAATAGAATTTTTTTCGTGAGAGCAAGGAAGCACCGCGCACAGAACCGGAGTGTATATACAATACATGAGGATTCGAGCACGGAACTGACGCTGCTATCGCGGTAAAAAAGGCATTTTCGGGAGAACCCTAAACGTTAAATCTGAATAGAATGACATCCCCGTCCTTAACAATATAATCTTTTCCTTCTGAACGCCATTTACCGGCATCCTTTGCACCTTGTTCTCCCTTGTATTCAATATAATCATCAAACGCTGCAACTTCTGCCCGAATGAAACCACGTTCAAAATCAGTGTGAATGACGCCGGCTGCCTTTTGTGCAGTTGACCCTATTGGAATAGTCCATGCACGAACTTCCTTCGGCCCTGCCGTGAAATAATTCTGTAAGCCTAATAAATGATAACCTGCACGAATAATACGATTGAGTCCTGCTTCTTCCATCCCCAGCGCTTCCAGAAATTCCAGTTTTTCATTATCTTCCAATTGTGATACTTCCGATTCGATCACAGCACATATCGGGATAAGTTGTGAATTTTCGTTTTCTACAAGGCCATGTAATTTTTCCAACCATGGATTCGAATCCAGAGCATCTTCTTCAACATTGGCAATGTACAAGGTCGGTTTTTCGGTTAATAAATATAAGTCTTTAATCTGATCTTTATCATCATCTGATAATGTCATTGATCGAATTGGTAAGCCTTGATCAAGATGCACCATCAGAGCTTCAAGTCGTCCCTGTTCATGTTTGGCTGTTTTATCACCACTTCGACCCAACTTAACTGCTTTCTGTAATGCCTTATTAACAGTCTCCTGATCAGCAAGACAGAGTTCTGTGTTGATGACCTCAATATCAGATACGGGATCGACCTTTCCCGCCACATGAACGACATTGTCATCATTGAAACAGCGCACGACCTGGGCAACGGCATGCGTTTCCCGAATATTGGCGAGGAATTTATTACCCAAACCTTCACCTTTTGATGCGCCTTCAACCAAACCAGCAATATCAACAAATTCCATAAATGCTGGGACAGTCTTCTCTGGATTTACGAGATCTGCCAGTTGTTGTAATCGTGCATCAGGAACAGCAACAACTCCTACGTGGGGATCGATCGTACAGAATGGATAGTTCTCTGCATCAATCGCTGAATTGGTCAGTGCATTGAAGAGTGTTGATTTACCGACATTCGGTAAACCAACAATGCCACATTTAAATCCCATGGATAATGACCCGTGTTAATCTGTTTTATTTTTTTTATTTAGCTGATTCATTAATTTCTGAATCTGCCCATCGAACAGCTTTTCATATTCACTGATAACATCAACGATGCCATTCAATATACTATCCTCGTCAACCCGGCTCGGTTTACCCAACACATAAGACACAACTTTATCCGGACTACCCGGATGCCCGATACCAATACGTAAGCGATTAAAATCCTTATTACCGGTTTTCTGGATAATATCTCTAATACCATTATTACCCCCATGCCCACCGCCTGTCTTGAAACGTACATTGCCTACATCAAGATCAATTTCATCATGAACAACCAGTATTTGATTCATGGGGATTTTGTAGTAATTAAGTAAGGACTGGACTGCTGTGCCACTTTCATTCATACAGGTTTGTGGCTTACATAGCCAGCAATCCGACGATCCGCTTTGATATCGACAAATTTCTGATTGAAATTTTTTATCCGGAGAGAACGTCAGGGAGAGTTTGTTTGCCAATGCATCGACAAACCAGAAACCGGCATTATGCCGGTTCATTAGATGTTCGGGGCCTGGATTACCCAGGCCCACGATCATTTTTAATGGTGCTGACAACAGGTTAATTTAATGCCAGGCTCAGCTTTCACTGTCTTGTGTGTCAGCTTTTTCGGCCTCAGCAACAACGCCTTCTTCGGCCTCAGCAACAACGCCTTCTTCGCCCTCAATACCTTCTTCACCCTCAATAGCTTCTTCTTCAATTTCAATAGCTTTTGGTAAATGTACTGTTGCAATGGGTTGAGTTTCATCACCACCATGCAATAGGCTGTAAAACTGTACACCCTCGGGTAATTTTAGATCGGAGATATGTAATGTCTCATTAAGATTAATTTCCAACATATCAACCTCGAGATATTCAGGAAGATCTTTTGGTAGACAGACAATATCTAATTCGGTCACAAGATGGCTTATTACACCACCCTCATTTTTAACACCTGCACATTTATTTTCATTAACATAATGAAGTGGAATACGCATGGTCAGTGCTTCGTTTTCATTGATCCGCTGTAAATCAATATGTAATAGCGAACGCTTGAATGGATGGCGTTGCAGATCTTTCAATACAACCTTTTCTTTTGCTCCCTTACCAATCTTCAGGGTCAGGATACGTGAATAGAAAGCTTCTTGTTCCAGCTGATGCATAACTTCATTATGATCAAGCATGATCTTGCTGGCTTCTTGTTTGGTACCATAAACAATACCAGGTAATTTGCCATCGCGGCGTAGGCGGCGGCTCGCACCTTTCCCTACATCTTCCCGCGCTTCGGCGACGAGTTCGAATTGATTCATTTTATTACTACTCCTTAATATAAGAGGCTGTTTGGTAATAATGATTCCGGCTGCAAATGTCCCTATTTGGTGCGATTCCACGCTCGATTACATGCGACACGTCCGTGTGCCGCACCCCAGCGGGGCGGCCTCTGGCCGTGCAAATCGGCAGTCCTGCCGATTTATCGTTAAATAGAATAACTATTCGCCTCAACCGATCGCAAAATCGCCCTCAAACAAAGCCATCTTCGCTTCGAAATATTATTACCAAAAAGCCTCTAAGGGTTATTGTTTAGCTCCTGAACGCGACCAATCAGGAGAATTTTTACAAAAATAGCTAATCCAGAAACATTGAGCTTAGGGATTCGCCTTCTGCAATACGACGCATACTCTCAGCCAGCATTGCTGCAACGCTGAGTTGTCGAATACGATCACAGGTTGCTGCCTCTGAGCGAAGCGGAATTGTATCCGTTACAACCAATTCATCAAGTCTTGAATTCTCAATATTTTTCACAGCATTGCCGGAAAGTACGGCGTGGGTACAGTATGCTACCACTTTTTTAGCGCCAAAATCCTTCAAGGCGCCCGCCGCATTGCCCAAAGTACCGGCTGTATCGACCAGATCGTCGATAATGACACAAGTACGTCCATCGACATCACCGATAATATTCATAACCTCGGATTCATTCGGGTTCGGACGACGTTTATCAATAATTGCCAAATCTGTGTCATCCAGGCGTTTTGCCAGCGCCCGGGCTCGGACCACACCACCCACATCAGGTGAGACCACCATCAAATCTGGGTATTTATGTTTCCATAAATCACCCAATAAGACCGGCGAAGCATAGACATTATCCAATGGCATATCAAAAAAGCCCTGGATCTGATCGGCATGCAAATCGACTGTTAAAACCCTGTCTATACCCGCTGACGCAATCATATTGGCAACGACTTTTGCGGTAATTGGCACACGCGATGAACGTGAACGGCGATCCTGTCGAGCATATCCCAAGTACGGGATAATAGCCGTAACTCTGGTTGCTGAAGCTCGATGCAAGGCATCGGCCATAACCAATAATTCCATCAGGTTATCATTTGTCGGTGCACAAATCGGCTGCATAATGTAAACATCCCGACCGCGAACGTTTTCATTTATCTCAACCATGACTTCGCCATCGCTGAACCGACCCACTGAAATCTTGCCCAGAGGCATATTCAGATACTCCGCTGCCTCAAGTGCTAACCTTGGGTTAGCATTACCACTGAATATCATCATATTAGATGTGGACATGGCCTCGCCTTTCTCCAGACTAGTTAATTAATGGCTGGGGTGCCAGGGTTACTTCGGGCATCCTGCTGCCCTCCGCCCCGTTGGGGCCAGCGTCGCTATGCTCGCTGTTCAATTTTGTTCCCGACAAAATTGTCGAACCTTCCAGGTCCTTGGGACTTCAACCTGATTCCAACAAATCATGATCTGTATTACCAGTATTTAATGGCTGGGGTGCCAGGACTCGAACCTGGGAATGCAGGGATCAAAACCCTGTGCCTTAACCAGCTTGGCCACACCCCAATATAATCAGTTTCTCCTTCGTTTCGAATGAACCCATTTTCAAGTTCTGGATTGTTCATTCGCCAATCGTTCCAATAACGGTGATTTATTCATACCCTTAACAACATAGCCTTGCCAGTTTACTGGCAATTTATCTTTCACCGCCGCGGCATCTTGTTCATCTGAAAATGGGGCAAACAAACAGGCGCCTGTGCCTGTTAATTTTGCGGGTGCAAATTCCCCCAACCAATCCAGGGCTCTTGCTACCTCGCTATAGTTTTTTCGCACTACAGATTCACAGTCATTTACCCCCCCTCTATCGAGGAAGTCGCGTATTGTGATTGGAGGTGTATTCCGTGTCAAATCACTTGCATAAAATACTGTCTCAGTAGCAACACTACATCCTGGATGTACTACAAGGTAGAAGTTCTCATCTGGTTCTATAGGCGTAATATTCTCACCAACACCTTCGGCCCAGGCCGCATGTGCATGAATAAAAACAGGCACATCTGCACCAAGTGACAGTCCCGTACTGACGAGCTCTTCAGTAGATAAACCCGTTTGCCATAATTCATTTAAAGCGACAAGCGTAGTCGCCGCATCAGAACTGCCGCCACCCAAACCACCACCTGCAGGTATTATCTTTTTTACATTAATATCTACACCGTGCTTACATCCCGTTTCATCTTTCAACTTACGTGCGGCTTTAATAACCAGATCATCATCCACACTAACACCCGGCATAGTTGAACTACGTTGAACTGTATCTGATTCCAATACAGTAAAATCAATTTCATCTACAAGCTGTATAAACTGAAATACGGTTTGTAACAGGTGATA
>CAYMPA010000139.1:0-7475 GCA_964392105.1 uncultured Enterobacteriaceae bacterium | reverse complement strand
TAAGCATAAATAGATTTAAAGTTGATAATATATCCGGTATATCCTCTCTGTATCCCAGCATTTTCACTATACCATTTAGTTTTAATTTTGAAATCTCATCCATGATTGATTTTTTTAGATCCTCAGGGCCATCGCCAAGTATAATAAATCTGACATTAGGAATCCTATCCGAAATGATCCTGGCGGCTCGAATAAAATACTCATATCCCTTAGGCTTTCTTATATTAGCAACCATTCCTACTAATATCTCATCAGGTTTAAACCCAAGCTCTTTTTTTTTGGCAGAATGATTGAAGGGCTTTTCATACTGTTGCCAATTTACGCCATTGTAGATCGTATGAACTTTGGATATAGAAAAACCTGCTTCTGAAATTAATTCTGCCTTAAGATAATTAGAAACCGAGACAATTGCCTGTGCAAAATTCCGCACTAAAAAAAGCTTGATGCTATTTGGATTAAATATATTGTTTGCCTGAGAAATTTTACCATGATAGGTTGCTACGGATGGCACTCCAGCAACCAAAGCGGCCAGACAGCTATAGGCATTAGCATCCGGAAGATGCGAATGAACCAAGTTGATTTTTAAATTCCTTACTACCTTCCTTATTCTATAAATTAGACCAATATCAAAAGATCGATTACTCTCGATTATATGCGCTTCAACTCCCTTTTCAATCAACTTATCGTGAAGCCAACCGGTTTTAAACAGAACAACCGATGAACAATATGTATTCTTATCGAGATTATTAACAATATTCAGCAGAACGGTTTCAGCGCCGCCTGTTCCCGAAGTTTCGCAAACATGTAAAATTCTGTTTTTTATTTCACTCAATTATAAATTCCTTGCTTAAATAATTATTACTCCATGATATTATTCAATTATTAGTTTTTCATCTTATAATTGAGGTCGAATAATCTGAGATTTATTTATACAAGAAGAATTCGATAGGCCGGGTCCCCCATTAATTCTCTTTTTTAAAATATGATGAAGAGAAACTGTCAGTGAAAATAATATAAAAAGATGAGGATAATATAAAACCGATAGAAAAGAACCTGAACCGATATATCCAATCAGCGCCAAATCTAAACCGTATGTAAAATTATATATCCATTTGTTTTCATTTTTGTGCTTTTTAATAAGCTGTCTAGTTTGGTAATTTCGCTTTATAATCAGATAAATCGCATAAAACAGGCAAATTAATCCTATAAGACCCGATTCAGATAAGGCTTGAATAAAAATATTATGGGGTGCCCATTCCTGCCCGAATTGATTTCCATGGAAATAGTGCGTCGCGTAATTTTCACCGAAATTATTTATTCCCACACCAAAGATTGGATTATCTCTTAGCATTTTAAAACCGGCGCTCCATAATTCAAGCCGATGAGTAGCTGTTCCATCAAGTTTTTCTTCGGTTAAACCTATAAATCTATTTTTAACAATATCCGGTGCGGTAACCCAAAAAATTATTATAGATAATACCATTATGGCGCCTATTCTAAGCTTGTTTGATGATCTTAACCAGTACACAATTGATATGCCAAGTAAACCTATAATACTCCCCCTTGCGCCGGTCCTTAATAAAGACATCACAAAAATCAGACAGAAAAACAAAGCTGTCGCCTTGAGAAATTTATTTTTTTCCGCTTTAAATAGATAAAATGCCAATGGTATAACTGCGCACATTGCTACCCCAAAATCTCCCGCATTTCCAAAAAAAGAAGTACTGCCCACTCCTAATCCTTCTCTAATAAAAGTATCGCGAAAAATCCCGGAAGCTTCCAATCCAGCGCCATAGGCCCTTAGTTGAAATTGACTCATTTTAAAATAAAGGATAAGCATAACCCATACTGTAATACGAAACTTCATGGGATTGTCTACAAGGTTTATTATCATTATATAGATAATAAACCACTTGCTGAGATCGAATACGCCTTGAAACGCGGCCTTGGAATTGATGGCAAGAGGTGCTGAAACAAATGCCGCTAATAACCAGATGAATAAAACCCAATTTGCGGGATCGCTCACAAAAGTCAATCTGCCTTTTATTTTTGATTGAATAACCCATATTGCCAAGGAAAATATAATAATGAGTTTTCCGACTTGAAGAACATTCAGAGCTGGAATAAGTTGTGAAACATTGCCGTATTCATAAATGAAATACCCAATCACTCCCATAAAGGGATATATAATCAGTGAAACAAGTCCAATTAATCCTCCAACGATTCCGACAAGTACAATAGGCTCAAAAAAATTAATTGCCAAGCCGCAAATTAGGCAAAATAATAAAAAACCAGCCATCCAAACATGCGGTTTTTTTATGAATATCTTATTACTATTGCTATTGCTTAAATTGCCGTAAATTCTCTGGTCTTTAAGAGTCTGCATATAATCTCAGCCCAAATTTATCATTAGTTCAGTATTGTTATTTATCAAGATATCTTATTAATTTCAAAGTAATCTGAAATACTTTCCAAACATAAAATTCGCCTATATTTATTATGCAATTTTATTCTCCTTTTATTTCTAATTCAAGCATATTCGAATCGATACAAAATTTACAGGCCCAGTTCAAGTACTCGTATTTTCCGTAATCACCATATACCGGGAATGAGCCCTTGACCGCTCCCTGTATTTCATAACGAGCTTCTATTTTTATTGTACGCCTTACATAATTGTTTGCTTTTAATGCAGCCTTAAAGTAACATTCATCACCGGTAATCTGAAATAACATTAACCAGCAGTGGGCAATTTGTGCAGATCCCGTTAGACACGCCCAGGAAACTGTTCCTTGCCATTTATCGCTTATTCTACCTGGCAGGAAACCGGTACTCTCCTGAAATGGAGTCAGAAGACCATCAGCGGTTTTAATAGAGGCTGTCAACAATTCGGGATCTTTCGCAAAACGGAAAGCCTCCAGCAGCCCTCGCAAAACGTATCCCAATGTATGAGTTAATGGCTGTTTCGGCGATGTTAAACAGCACTTATCAAACCATCCGTTTTCTTTTTGATTAGTCAGGGCCCAGCGAATATTTGTCAACGCCGCCTTGGCATACCCCTTATCGGGCTCAATACGGGCGGCGTCAAACAAAGCCCATGAAACGTGTGTTTCGTAAGATTTTTCACCTGGTTTGGCAAATGGGGTTGCATATTTTCGCCAACAGCCGTCAGGATCCTGTGTTTCAACAAGCCATTTAGCCGCGCGATTCATAGGTTCGCGATATTCATCCCCGAACTCTTTTACTCCGCTAACTAATCCCATAAGAATTTGTCCGGTATTAAAAGTTACGGGAACTACAGGTTCTGAATCAATCAAACCTCCCTGAAAGCCTCCTTCGGGAAATTGTATTGAAACGAGCCAATCAAGCATTCGCTTAGCTCTATCTCTTATGGATTGGTCATTTTTAATTTTAGCATATTTTAGCATGGTCGGGATAATATAGCCAGTAGTCTCAGGATAAGACGGCCCCCAACCGTTTATTAAGCTGTAACGTGCGGATACACCCCCATCATTTGTAGTAGAATTATCCTGAGCAGCGCATAGCCATTCAATTCCTTTTTCTACTACCTGTTCAGGGCCAGGATCTTTATCCGGTAAGCCGGAGCGGTCTTTTCGACGTTCTAATTTGGCGGATGCAGGTAGTTGATTATAGTCCAGAATCTGATGAAGATAATTTTTTAACTTTCTAATCATTATTTTCATTTATCCCATGGTTACACAACTTAAGTGTGTTTGAAAATTTCTTAACTATTCAATTAATAAATTTCCCCTTTAAAAATTCCGGTTCTTCAGCATGGATTGGAAAACTCGGTTGATTTGAGTCCCCAAGCCAGTCAAAGTATTCACTCATCCTTGACAATGGAATCATTCGCCAGTTCATTCTTAATAGAATCCTATAAACTTTAAATTTCTGTGCAATTTCATACGCAACAAAGTACGGTCCCAATTTTGGAAATGATCTCTTGACTTCAGAATGCAACCGAATATTCATGCTAAGTAGCAACTCTCTGTTTCGGGCCTTATTAGAACGGTTTATCAGATATTCTTCGCCCAATGAATCCCTGGTTGATGGAACCGTGGTTATCGCAGGATGAATTTGCGTCATACAGCTCCGTTGATATAATACGTCTATTTTATCTTCTGGATCAAGAGAAAGTGAGTGCATAAAAAGTGGATAATACAGGAACGGACAACATGTCTTATGATTCATTAAACTGAATAATTGAGCCATCAGAGAAATCGTCCTTCTGGCGCGATTCATTAGATAAAAATGGTCTATTTTTACAGGACCGTCAGGATATTTATTAAGCTCAAGCCTAACTCTTTCAAAAAGAGTTGAATTTAATTTTTTTGAATCTATTTGAAAATTTCTACTTTCACCGCAAAACATCTTTGCCACTTGATCAACGTTATCGTTAAAATATCGCTCTGGAAATAAGCGCGCCCAGTGACCATTTACGATTACGTCTCCAGCAATTCCATCATAGATCAAAGAACTTGTCGGCAGATTTTTTAATAGGGGAATAATCCAATCATGGAAATGTGTTTCGAAGCCCAGCCAGTAATTTTTAAAGAACATATCATTAACGAAATTTGCCGAACTTGGAAGCTTGCTGAAAGCAATCGGAATTTTAAGGAATTCCGATACTTTTTGTGCAATTACTGAATCTGTATCATAACCGCCCAAAAATCCGGTCTCTTGTGTAGCAAAAGAGATAGGCAGTCCCATTTTATTTGCAGAGACCCCTATTCGTCTTCCATCCTCGCCTCCAGATAACAGGACGATTTTCGGATTTTGAATCTTTCTTGTAAATTCTAATGCTTCAAATAAAAGTTCATTGTTATGTTTTACAAAATTATCTTTATCAACCATTTCCGGAATCGCGGGGCTCCAATATTCAATAAAAGATATTTTCCCATCAGAAATTTGAATTCTAGTCCCATAATTTAAACGCTTTATTTCTTTAATAGTAGTTTTTTCACCTAAAACAGTCTCTAAATTTAACATTTCCTCCCACGCTTCATAGTCTGGAGTTGGATTTTTAATCCTGTATTTTAAAAGCGTCAGGGAAGTACTGAAAACCAGAGAATCTTCCTGCATTGAGTAATATATAGGGCTGAAACCTAACTTATCGGTACCGATGATAATTTCTTTTTCTTCTTTCTTAATCAAAACATAGGAATACAATCCGTAGGCGTTATCAAGGGCAGTTTGACTGTTAAGTAACTCCTCTGAAGTCCGATCAAATATAGTTCCCTCGTATACTAATTTCACAGAATCTTTATCAATTATTGTTACGCTATTACCTAAATCTAAATCAAGGGTACCAAATGGCCAGGAGATTTCATGGTCGCCTGGAATATTTTGGCTGCTCCATATGCCTACAATATTCATTACCTTTTATCCTTTACACTCATGAAATTAATGTACCACAATTATCGGTTCTTTGCTAATAACTTCTATTCCTGTGATTCCATATAATATCATTATAACTTACTTTAAGCCAAAAGATATTAAACCTTTCATCCATCGCCTGAGCTCAGGGTTTTTTGCAACCGTTATTAGTCTATTAACCGCTTTTTTAAATTCGAAGTCACGCAACCTCCAATATAATAATCCTCTTTCGTTTTTGAATTCCTGGTAACTACGGTTTAGCCAGGCATGACTTAGCCGTTTATTATCTTTCAAATCATCAGATAGCTTTTCCATGTGTTGTAATAATTGCTTGGCTTTTTCATCTATTAATACATGCGGCTTTCCTGTTAAATCAATATTAACTGGTAAAACTTGCCATGTGAATTGTAGTCCATTCTCAGCAAATTTGACAGTTGTATTCAAGATAAAACTATCTCTAACTCCCTCTCGTTGACGTAAATATTCTGAGCCATACCAATTAAAAATAAAATTACCAAGTGAATATACGATAAGCCCATTCTTGTAAAGTTCTATCCCTTGCATAACATGTGGATGATGCTGAGCAATAATATCTGCTCCTTGCTCTATCAACCAGCGTGATAGTTTTACTCTCCAAATTGCCGGATAATAGGTAAACTCCAAGTCTGCATGAAGGGAAACTACAACTAAATCTGCTCGGCGTTTGGCTTTGGCAATTTGCTCAGCCATCAATTTACTCGACATTGGAGCAACTCCAGCCTTATATTGATCAGCATAGTAACGAGTTGACTCACTAAAACCTAAGAATGCGATCACTTTTTCTTTAACATTGAGGTACTTTATTTCAATAGCTTCACTAATATTTAATCCAGCTCCAAAATATACAATTCCCTCTTGTTCTAAGTATTTTCTGGCTAAAACTAAACTTTCAATTCCACAATCCAAGACGTGATTATTGGCTAAGCATAATATGTCAAGTCTATTCTTATTTAATGCCTTAGCAGCCTCAAGCGGAACGGCCATCATCTGCTCTTTTGCATAATCACTAAATGATGAATCGATCAAACAGCATTCCAGATTTCCGACACGGAGATCAGCTTTATCAAGGTATGGACCAACATTCTCAAATAGGTAATCTGTTCCGTTTTCGCTGATAACATCTGACATACCCATACCTAAACAGATATCACCCACAAAGGCTATCGTTAATTCATTATTCTTTTTTGTCATAAGACTATTAATTATGCCTCAGGTCCCATACTTCGAGACAATCCTCTCTATAAAAGAGTAGCATCCCAACTGAATATACAACTATTCCAACTATAATTAAAATAGCGAACGTAAAACCAGCATTAATTTGTAAATTATTAAGCCCCAATCTGGTTATGTATATTGTAAAATACATAACGGCGGCAACAAATGCCGGTCCCAATAACGCTTTAAAAAAATTACGCATTGTCAGGCCAAGTACCGGTAAAGACTGTGATAACATAAAAACAAACCAGAGAGAATAACTGATAACCCATGCTATGCTTACTCCCTTCAAGCCCCATTGGGCGCCGATAATGAAAGCAAGAGGCATAATAATGCAAGCAACTGCCAGGTTTTTCGCATTAACCTCAGGACGACCCATTCCAGTAATGGAAGGTCCAAGAGCCACGCTTAATGTGCGAAGGGGAACTACAAGACTTAATAGTTGCAATGGCATGATAGCAAGAATCCATTTTCCTCCGATTAATAACATTACAAGTTCAGGCGCGATGCTTGAAATGCCAAAAAACACTGGAAATGCAATAAAGGCAATCACTCGTGTAATTTTCAAAGCATATTTTGCAGCAAGCTCTCGGTTATCCTGAAGTTTTGAATATGCTGGCAAACCAATTTGTTGAAATATGCCTCCAACTTTTTGCATAGGTAAGGACGCAAGATTCATTGCCACCGAATAATAACCTAAAGCTGTCTTTCCCAAGAATTTCCCAACAATAAAGACATCTGCTTGAGAATACACATACCATAATATCCTTTGCAATGAAACATAAGCTCCAAATGGTCATGAAATAAGGAAATGACACAAGACCACT
>CAYMPA010000138.1:0-7500 GCA_964392105.1 uncultured Enterobacteriaceae bacterium | reverse complement strand
CTCTATTTACAAACGCAACTTCAATTCTCATGAAATCTATGGGACAGCACTGAAACAAAGTATAAGATGAATTGGGCGCGTCGCTTTCCGTGACACGCTGTGAATACATCCATGTACGCTCGGATGCGGCTTCCATGCCGCATACGGCCATGGAAAACGGCGTCCAATTCATGTCTCCCGAGCATCATGTTATATCTATAACTGTTATAAACAGTGTTACCTGAAAAATCACCAATATTAACGGGACAGCACTGACATTAAACAGAATACTTCCTGGTATTCCAACGCGTAGTTTATGTATATGGAATGGTATTAATTTGGTTTTATAGCCGAATGCTTTGAATACACGCGTTGAACCAACTGTACCCGGTTATGAACACCAAGCACCCGGTATAGCTGCTTGAGATGATGACGTACCGTATTTTCACTAATACCCAGACGACTGGATATCATACGGTTACTTAATCCAATTATGGCTAGTTCAAGAACTTCCTGCTCACGGCCAGATATATAATCCAATTTATTTGTCGGCATTTTGAGTAAGGCTATTTCTCTTTTTAACGCCTCCATCTCATATATACGCTTGTAAGCAGCATCGATTTCATTACAAATGAAACGTGCCGATGTAAGACTGTCCTGTTCGAAATATTTTCTACCACTTCGAGCAATGTTTAGCGTCCCTTTAACATGACCATCAACAATCAATGGCGCCTCGATAGAATATTCAAGTTCCCATTGGGTCAAAAAATCGTGTAATGGTTGCTTGAGCCACTCCTGCCTGTTAAACATATCTAAAGAATGTGTAAACTTTTTTTTCTGTAATAAACTGTTAAACAGGGGATCATTGTTACGTAAATTTTCGTATTCATTCAGAAATTTCTGATCTGCGTGATAAGAAAATATCGTCTCTATTTTAAGTTTATCGTCAAACAAATACATGCCATAGGCATCAGCATCTACAAATTTAGGTGCAATGGAAAAAAAAGTCTTTTGCAAATCATCCAGGGAACGACTTCGATGAATAAGAGACGTTGCTAATGCAAGGGACTCTTGCTTTTGTATTGAACGTGAACCAACCATCTGCATCTAAATAAAAGTTCCAAATCCCTGTACATCAGCATGAACAGATAAACAGACCGTATGCGCCAAGGATGGCGCATCCGAGCGTACAAGGAAGTATTTATAGCGTGTCTGTGTTCTGTTCATGCTGATGTACCTGAAAATAAAAGTTGTAGCTCATTTAGGAACAGCTGTTTAGTTTAACTTCCCCCTGACAAAATAAACATGGAGAATAATCTCAAGTGTGTATCATGTTTCCAGTGCCTTCATGATTTTCTCCGGGGTAATCGGTGCTTCGGTAATCTGAACACCGATGGCGTTGTAGATCGCATTGGCAACGGCACCTATCGGTGAGACCAGGCCACCTTCACCGACGCTCTTGGCACCGAACGGTCCATAGGGATCGGGGTTTTCTACAAGGATATCGGTCATCTTCGGCATATCACTCGCACCGAACATCTTGTAGTCGGTAAAACTGTTATTCAGGCATTTACCGTCCTCGTTAAAATACATCTCCTCAGTCAACGCAAACCCGAATCCCTGATGTGCTCCGCCATCAAGCTGCCCTTCAGCGATCGCAGGATTGATGGCCTTGCCAATATCTGTCGCATTGACCGCTTCCAGTATTTTTACTTCACCCGTTTCCGTATCAACTTCCACCTCGGCAAAACAGGCACCGAATGGCGGTGAATTATGTGCCGGAAAGTAGCTGGAATAACCTTGTATCTGACCAGGTTCTTTATCACGCCCCCCGGTCTCTGGATTAAGACAATTATAAACTCCAGATTTTGTAATCTCCTCGACTGATATCGATTTATCAGGACTGCCTTTCACAAAGATCTTTTTTTCTTCCATGACCAGATCATCCTGATTGGCCTCCAGTACCCCTGCAGCACGTTCGAACAATTGCCGTATGGCATCTTCACATGCCGCCTTTACCGAACCTCCACCCACATAGAGAGTACGGCTGGCATGGGCACCAATGTCATAACCAGCGGCATCCATATCATTCACATTCATGTAAATATCTTCAACAGGAAAACCCAGGGTCTCTGCAGCAACCTGGCGCAATGTGGTATGCGAGCCTTGCCCCATATCGGTACATGCCAGTGTGACCACCGCAGTTGCATCCTCATTCAATTTCACAGTACTCACTGTGTGTTCCAGCAACATGGGCGAGGCACCACTGGTATGAGTCATGACACCGACACCTATTCCCCTGCGTTTGATACCACTCTGTTGTGTATAGCTGGCTCTTTTTTCTTTCCAGCCTATGGCCTCGGCGCCCCTGTCAAGACATTCATCCAGCGCACAAGAAGATAAAGGCACTCCGGCACACCAGCCATCGTCACCAACATCCTTGTGCCAGCGTTTACGCCATTCAACCGGATCAATACCCAGCTTGTTACAGGCCCGGTCGACCAACTGTTCCATGGCAAAATTTGTCTGTGGATTGCCATAACCCCGGAAAGCACCGCAAATTGATTGATTGGTAAAATAAGTCTCACCCTTATATCGAAGCGTTCCCCATTTATACATGCTGCTCAACCAGCCGCCGGTTGTATAAGCAACGCCTGAGCCATCAAGGTAATAAGCACCTTTGTAACTGACGAACTTGGCGTCACAGGCAACTGGTGTACCATCGTTCTTGAATCCAATTTTCATCCAGTACCGGCCCGGGTGCCGGCTGGGTGACGTCAACCAGTCTTCTTCACGGGGGGATTGCAACTTGACATGGCGTCTCGGCACGGCAAGTGCCATGGCACAGACCTCTGGTTCCAGTATCATTCCTAATCGTGCACCAAAGCCGCCGCCAATCGTTTCGGGGTGCAATTTGAACCGGGACAGTGGGATATCAAATAACTGTGACAAGGTACGCTGAACAGATTTCGGCATCTGTGTTGAGGTCCAGCAATGAAGGCGTTCCGCATCATCATATAAGGCGATATAGGTATTGGGTTCCATCTGACACTGCTTCTGCTTGGGGACATAGAATTCATCCTCAACTACAAAATCGGCGTCCTTCATAGCTTCATCCACGTCACCCCAGCCTAAAGCATTGCCAGGAAACATCGCTTCCGGTAATTCAAAGGCCAGGTTGCCTGGTTTGCCTTCAACAAACTGTACGGCATCTGGTTGCTTCGACTCCTCAGCAGTGAGGTAAACTGGTAAGGGTTCGTATTCGACAATAACCTTCTCAGCGGCTTGCTCAGCAATTTCTGCGCTGGTAGCAATGATTCCTGCAATAGCATCCCCATAGTGTTTAACATGAGTAGTGAAGATTTTTTGATCGTCGATATCACCCAGTATGCCCTGCACTTCTTCCGGTACCATCAACGGAATCACTGAATTATTATATTCCTTCTGGTTGACATCTCCGGGACCAAGAACTTTTATAACACCGGGATACTCTGCTGCTTTGGACAGATCGAGTTTCTTGATCCTGGCATGGGCATATTCATAGCAACGTACAACCTTGCCATACAACATGCCTGGCATATGCAGGTCATCAACATAGGTTGTCCGACCAGTAACCTTGCCACGTGCATCTATCTTACGTTCATTTTTTCCAACTGTAGTGAAATTGCTCATGAATCACTTCCTGCCATCAACTCACTGGCTTTTTGAACTGCATTAACAATCTTTGTATAACCGGTACACCGGCACATGTTGCCCTCCAACCCCCTGCGTATCTCTTCTTCCGTGGGCTGCGGATTTTCGTTCAACATACTGACCGTCTTCAAAACCATGCCGGGGATACAGTAGCCACATTGCACAGCAAACTCGTCTATAAAGGCCTCCTGTACCGGATGTAAATCACCCTCTTTTTCAAGGCCTGCAACAGTAGTGATCTCCTTACCATCCATCGTCGCTGCCAGCGTGACACAGGAACAGATATTTTTTTTGTCTTCGACCAATACAGTACAGGCACCACATTCCCCTGTACCACAACCATATTTGGTTTCCGTCATTTGCAGGTCTTCCCGTAATACATCGAGGAGCAAACGATTGGCTGGGACAGTCAAATTATGTTCCTCGCCATTAATTTTTAGTGTGATGGAATGATTATTCATAACTGATTCCTCATTTAGACTAACAACAGGCTTGGGTAATGACACGCTTGATCAGAACTCCTGCAACCTGCTTTCTGTATTCAGCTGTCGAACGTACGTCATCAATCGGACTAATTTCATTGACAACATTGGCAACAATTTTTTTCAGTAATTCATCCGTTATCTCAGCACCCTTTAATAATGCCTCGGTTTTCTCCAGTCTCACCGGTGTCGCCGCAACACAACCGATGCTTAGGCGTGCCTGCTTACATGTTTTACCATCCATCTCAAGATGTGCCGCTGCATTGAGTTTGGCCAGGTCTTCGTTGGTGCGTGTAAGACGTCTGAATGAAGATCGGGCCCCTTTAGCCGGGGCCGGAATTTTTAGTTCGATGGCAATTTCGTCTGCTTTCCTTGCAGTGACGCTATAAGCCAACCAAAAATCATCCACACTAATCTCACGTTGACCATCTGCACCCTGTAACACAATGCTTCCTCCCAGCGCATAGACAGCACAAATACAGTCACCGGCGGGTGAAGCACGCAACAGATTTCCTACAACAGTAGCGGTATTTCTAAGTTGCGGCGTGGCAAAAATATAAGCAGCCTGCCATAAGGCCGGGTAGTGTGTTTTAACATCTGACGATGACAGTACCTGACTGATTGTTGTTTTGGCACCAAGCCGTAATCCCTCTGCCGGATCGTATTCCAGATAATCCAGATCAGGGATTTTAGCCAGGGAAATCAGATAATCTGTTTTGTAACCTGATTTCATCGCAACAAAAATGTCTGTACCGCCAGATAACAGGGTTGCCTTGTCCTGATACTTACCCAGCAGAGTCACAACTTCCTCAACTGACTCAGGCAACAGCAGATCAAACTCAGGCATAATACGTGTATTCATTTTCTACTCCTCATATCCGGCACCTCAAAATGTGTTCCTAGCATATATATAGTCCTTACCCTTTATTTTGCAGACTGGGACTCACCAACATGGTGCCGTGGCACCACAGGTAAAACAGAAACGGCAATATCCAGAAAACAGCCGCTGTTATTGACAATAAGTCAATTTGGATAAAGGCACCCACAACTCGCAGCAAAGCTGCAAAAAAAATCAATATGAAACCATAGACCATCAACTGTGGAGGTATCAGTTGACGACCGGTATGACGCAAAGCCACACGGCAAAGAAATCCAATTTTCATCATGCCAAAGGCTCCTACAGTAAACGCATGGATCGATGCCAATTCTGGTACGGTCATGCCACTGTCCGACAGTACCCGCAGAATGACAGAGGCAAGAAACCACAAATAGGAGAGATGCATGACTGCAACAAGTGGTATTGTCACGGCTTTAAGGCTCTGCCAACGGGCCATGCGCAACCCATGAACCAGTATCACTGCCAGTCCTGCAACAATGCTCCATAAGGTCTCCGGTAAATAGATACCGCTCAGCCCGTAGAGAACGATGGTAATTATTGCCAGTATTTCGATACCACGATGAAAGGATATAGTGCCATCCCAGCCTTTTTCCCTAAGGGCGTTCTCGGTAAATATTGGCGTCAGGTAACCACCCACCAGGGTATAAAGTATGATCAGCGTGTACATAAAGAAGCGCAATCCGAAAGCCGCACCATTCGTATCACCCGCTTGCATGCTTATATGGAATAAGAGGTTACCGTAGAAAAAACCTGCAAGAATGAGCAAGATAGCCTGGAAATATTTCTTCTCGGCAGTAAGCAGACTGGGTAGTAACAATGCAGCAAAGAGCGGGAAAAATGCCAGATCCAGAGCAGCAATCAGCCATGCAGGTAATAAGGGGGCGCACAGGATAGCTATTCGTCCGGTCAGCCACACCCCCACCAGTAGCGCGAGACGCCCTTTCAATACTGCAGAGGTTTCGGCCCAACTGGGAATGGCAGTAAGTAAAAATCCAGAAACAAGGGCTGAACCAAATCCGATGAGTAATTCGTGTCCATGCCAGACTGGACTGGAAAGACCTGACCAGGGGAAATCTGTAATTTCCAGAGTCAAGGCTATCCAGCACATCATAATCAATGGTCCATATATCGCCGCTATAAGGAAAAAAGGCCTGAATGCACTACTCCATATAGGTGCCTCAAACCCAAACCTGTTCGCGGACGATATCGTAATTGACATGTTATTGACCTTTATAAAATTTTCGCATGTCTTTACCCATCCGATGCAGAACCCTGGTGGGCGTGTTGGGTCACCTGCGCCATTATGGACAATGCGATTTCTGCCGGAGACTGTGCGCCTATATTTAATCCAACAGGCCCACATATTCGCTGTAGTTGTTCAATGCTAAAACCTTTTTCTTCCAGTCTTTGTTGTCGCCCGGCTTGTGTTTTTCGACTACCCAGGGCACCAATATAAAAAGCATCTGATTTCAGTGCCACTTCCAGTGCAGGATCATCCAGTTTCGGATCATGTGCTAATATCACCACCGCCGTCCTGTTATCAGGAACCAATTCTTCAAGAGCCTCATCAGGCCATGCTGTACTAATGTTGATATCAGGAAACCGTTCATTAGTCGCAAATGCCTGACGTGGGTCAATCACCGTGACGTCATAACTACACATCATGGCCAGTGGTGCCAATGTCTGTGAAATATGTACAGCTCCCACAATGAACATTCGTAAAGGTGGATTAAACACATGAAAGAAAACCTTGCCACTTTCGGTTTCAAATATTTGACTACGGTCAATGCTCGCAGCCTGTTTTGCCAGTTCCTCCAGATCATCTGGAATAACACCTATCCTGTTTTCCCTAGTTTCAGAGTACAAATACTGTTCTGTTTTCTCCAAATGCGTTATCAGTACAACGGCCTGTTTCTGTTGCCGTACAAGATTTAATTTTTCAAGTATCTTGCGTTGCATCTGATTTCAATCCGGCAATATTTTTTTGTATGTAATAGAAGAGAACGACTACCCTTCCGCTTCCACCGGTTCCACATAAACTTTTACCGTTCCACCACATGCCAAACCAACATCCCATGCCATTTCATTACTGACGCTAAATTCCAGCAATTTGGGTTTTCTGGTTTTCATGACCTCCTGCGCTTCACTAATAACGGCACCTTCTACACAACCACCCGACACTGAACCAAAAAACTCCCCTTTATCATCAATGACCAGTTGGCTACCACACGCGCGTGGTGATGACCCCCATGTCGCAACGACCGTTGCTAATGCGATTTCCCTGCCTTCCTCAAACCATTTGTTCGCCAGTTCAGGTATGTCGTTTTGCTGCTCAATCATATATTCACATTTACTAAATACAGGGACAAAATGGGAAAAAGAAATCTTAACCTAACAACAGGTACAGCAACAAGTTATTTCAATACGCTTGCGTATGTTTTTCAGCAA
>CAYMPA010000137.1:0-7563 GCA_964392105.1 uncultured Enterobacteriaceae bacterium | reverse complement strand
TGGCCACCATTTTAACAAGGCGTATTGAAGATTTAAAGCCGCATGAGAATAATGCAGGAATTCTGAGGAATGTTTTCAATTAAATATTTTAAGTATAAATAGATGGATCGATTATGAAAAATAAAGTTGTAATAGTACCTGCCGTCAATCCTCCAATCAAAAGGTCTCCAGGGTTTGAAAAGAAAAAGCTCTCCCAGTACAAATTAGATATTATTGGCCTATGTGGATTTGGATGCCATTATTGCTCATCTAATTGGGGGAACTATTTAAGAATTAGAAGGGAAGAATTTGCCGATCTGACCGAACAACAGTTAGGTGAGAGGATTTACCCAGATGAAGATCCATCACTGACATTTGAATGGTCTGATATCATTGAAAAATTGGAGGAGCAGCTAGAGGGAAAAGACCCCTCGTGGGGTAAAGGAGATACTCTTGTATTTTCAATGTTAACCGATGGCTTTAGCCCAAACCTTGTTAAAAATGGAATTACAAAACAGGTATTAGAGCTTGTACTGATTAAAACATCTTTCAGAATTAGAGTGTTAACAAAAAGTGCTATTGTGGGGAAAAAGGAATGGGTGGACTATTTCAGCGAATGGCCAGGAAGAATTACTGTTGGTCTATCCATTGGGTCAATAAACGATGAATGGTGTAAAAACCTTGAAGAAGGTACCTCAACCCCTACTGCGAGAATAAAAGCATATAAATCTTTGCAAGAAAAAGGAATCCCCACGTTTGGTATGCTCTGCCCTGTATTCCCAGAAACAATGAAAAATGGTGAGTTAGAGAGCTTAATAGACTCCATAAATATTACTGAATGCGAAGAGATATTTGTGGAGCCATATAACGATAGAAATAATTGGGAATCAGTAGCAAACACGTTTGATATAAATAGTGATATGTACAAGTGGATGATAGATGTATTTGAAAAGAATAATGATGTGGAATGGAGTCGGTATGCAACTGAATTATATAATAGAGTTCGTAAAAAAGCTGAAGCTGAAGATTGGGTAGATAGAATAAGATTTCTTCTCTATGAAAATAGAATCCAAGAAAATGATATAGCTAGACTGAAATTCGATGGAACCATCCTATTTCAAAATAAACCGGAAGAAGATGGTTTTAGCAAGCATAGTAAAATTGCACTTATCCAGAAAAAGCATATAGATGATCAATTGGTAAATTGCTTAGAGTTAGCTCAAACCGAACTGTTATCCGCACTCGGACATGCAAGAATAGCATGGATATTTATGGGAACTAAACTGATCAACCTAAAGCAGCTAATTGAGGATTATAGTGAACGATACGGTGTTAATAAGAAACTATTATGGGAACGTCATTTTAATACTGATTCCTATACAAATTACTGTGAAACTGTTTTAAAAATGGACAAACGAACGTGTGATGAAATTATTAGAGCAACGAAGTACATTCAGAAAAATAACAAACTATTATATGATGCAATTATTCAACAGGGGGAAATGTCAGCACAGTTATCATCATATTCAACCATTGCATACTTAGATTCAGCTAATGTTCAAAAAAGATTGAAGAATGACACCCTTTTGAAGAAGACTGTCAATAAAGAAGTCTTCCATAATAAAGCTACGAAAACAGAAGTAGATGATTTGATCGGATTGAAAGATGAAAAGACATCAACGGTGAGGACTTACAGAAAAATTAATGATGAAAAGGATGTAAATAGTTTTATTTCTTCTTTTCGATCAAGATTTATGGAGTTGCCTTCTGAAGAGAATTACTCAAATGAGTTTAATACAGAATTTGAAAAGATTATTTCCTCTCTGGAGAAATTGTTACTTCAAGAAATTAATAAATCAGGAGAAAACGACTGAAATTCAGTCGTTGTTGTAAATGCCGAAGCTAGAATTTGAAATATGACCAAAAAAAATACATTGTCTGGAGATTATCAGAATTTGAAATACATAATACATAGTTTCATATTTATAAATAAACTCTACACGAGGATTATATGAATTCAAACATCTCATCGAAAAATCAGACTGGTAATGAAATTCAGGGAAAAGCGAAAACAATTCGTGAGTTACTGAAGGGTGTAAAATATTCAATTGATTATTATCAACGTGAATACAAATGGAAAGATAAACAAGTTCGGGAGTTAATTGATGATTTAACCGGAAAATTCCTTGAGGAGTATGAGCCAGGTCACCCACGTGAGAAAGTTGAATCCTACCCCCATTATTTTTTGGGTTCAATAATAATTAGTAAAAAAGATGGTAGAAATTATATTGTTGACGGACAGCAACGGCTAACTAGCTTAACATTACTTCTAATATATCTTAGGAATCTGCAAACTGAATCAAACCATGAAAACCAAGTTTTAGTTGATGAGTTAATTGTATCCGAAAAGTATGGTCGTAAATCCTTTAACATGCAGGTCGAAGAACGTAAAGCATGTATGGAGGCATTATATCGATCTGATTATTTTGACACTACAGAACAACCAGAATCTGTCGAGACATTATATCAAAGATATCATGATATTGGTGAATGTCTTCCAGAAGAGGCACTCAATTCAGCACTGCCATATTTCATTGATTGGCTGCTAGAAAATGTCCATTTAGTGGAAATAACAGCATTTTCTGATAATGATGCATATACAATCTTCGAGACCATGAATGATCGCGGATTGTCGTTAAGCCCAACTGATATGTTAAAAGGATATTTACTTGCAAATATCACCGATTCTACTCAAAGAATTAGCGCAAATCAATTATGGAGAAGTCAGCTGTTGAAATTACGAGATGCTGGAAAGGAGGCTGAATCAGACTTCTTTAAAGCATGGTTTCGAAGTCAGTACTCGACAAAGATTCGTGAAAGGAAAAAGGGTGCTAAACCGGAGGACTATGATCGGATTGGTACTGAATTCCACCGTTGGGTTAGAGATAACGGTAAAAACATTGGATTGAAAGAGTCCAGCGATTATTTCAGTTTCATACGTAAGGATTTTCAGTTCTACTTGAGGAATTATCTGCATATGATGGATGCTTCTCGGAGGTTAATTGATGGATATGAACATATACGATATAATGCTGATCATGGATTTACTTTGCAATATCAATTACTACTCGCCCCGCTGAATCCATCAGATTCTGAATCAGAAACTGCAAAAAAGATTAATCTCGTGGCAAAATACATTGATATCCTGCTATGCTGGAGACTTTGGAATTTTAGGTCAATTGGTTATTCAACTATGCAATATGCCATGTTTCTCGTGACAAAGGAAATCAGGGGGCTTAGCAGTCAATCTTTAGCCAAAAAGCTGCACAGATTAATAACACAACAAGAAGAAACATTTGAAACTAATGATCGGCTGTATGTCCATCAGCAGAATCGAAGATATCTGCATCGCATACTCGCGCGAATTACCGATTTTGTCGAAACTCAATCGGGACAACCAACAAGGTACGCGGAATATGTAGCAGAGTCAGGTAGAAATAGATTTGAGGTTGAACATATCTGGGCCGATAAACCAGAACGCCATACCGATGAATTTGATCATCCGGTTGATTTTGAAGCGATGCGGAATAGAATTGGCGCTCTATTATTATTACCGAAAAGCTTCAATGCCAGTTATGGTGATTTACCCTATGATAAAAAACTACCCCACTATAATACTCAAAACTTACTGGCGAGATCACTTCATGAGCAGTGTTACGATAGAAATCCAGCTTTTCTCAGGTTTATAAATGAAACAGAGCTACCGTTTCATGATCACAAAGAATTCAAATCATCAGATATTGAAGAGCGCGGAAAATTGTATCAACATGTCGCACAACGAATCTGGAATCCAGACATATTAAATCCACAATAATTAGGCAGACAGAGAATACAATGTATGAAATGAAATTTCATTGTACTGCACCACCAAACACTGATTATCAGATTATTGCACATCCTTCAGATCCAGTTAACAAAGCAATCAAAATTGCTATTATGATGCAACACAGGTTTACATTTCAGTTCTGGACTACAGAAACTATAAGGCTCACAGAAAGGAATTGTATTGAAGTACCACCTAATTTAATTTCATTGGACTGGCATTAAGATCTACATTGGCCATCGGATACTGAAAAAGAGGAATTAGACCAATTGATGGACAATGAATATCAGCATATTGAAATGTTCACATACGGCCGATTGAATCCACTTAATGATGGGCATATATATTCTGCAGCATATCTGAATTCAATATCAGATATTTATCTTTTGTGCAAACAGGAAAACAGTATTAGCTCTGTATTTAGGGACAGATTCGGCAACGAGCATCAGACTTATATATTTCACAACATCGAAGATCTGATTGCGGGACTTGACTCAACCGAGGAGGGATATCCAATATATCTAGACATAGATTTGGATTATTTCACAGAAAGTTCAGACCGGTGTGGTGGCGGTCCAGATACTTCAGTTGTGTCAAGGGAACAAATCTTTTCTATCATTGACATCAATTCTGATTTTATTCAGTATTGTATACCGCGGCTAGCAGGAATGACAATAGCTTTAGAACCCGCATTCTGCAATGGTATTATAGGATCATTGGAAATTCTGAGAACTATAGAAAACAACTTATTCCACGGCAGATTATTATCAGATAATTGCAAATGGAAGCATTTACCAGATGAAGAATAATTGGAATAATAACATATGAAACTAAAAGAACAACAATTCCTGCAAGATCTCGAAGCCAAACTCTGGACTTCTGCAAATAAACTCCTGCCAAACCTGGACGCAGCAGTCTATAAACATGTTGTACTCGGTCTGGTATTCCTGAAATATATATCCGACATGTTCGTCATTCGGCGGAAAGAGCTGACCTATCAGTTTAAGGACCAGGGTCATATGTATTTTCTTGATGATCCAGGTGACAATTCAATGATAAAGGAGGAGCTGGAAGAAAGGGATTATTATACAGAGGTTAATGTATTCTGGGTCCCTGAAGCTGCCCGTTGGGATAATCTCAAAGAATGGTGCAGAGTGTCGCAAGGTACTAAACTTCCCTGGGGTGGTGAATTCCGTGGTGTGGGCCGCATGCTGGATGATTCCATGGTGGCTATCGAGAAAGAGAACCCCAGGCTTAAGAATATCCTGAATAAAGATTATGCTCGGCTGGGTGTCGATGATTCCAAATTCGCCAGCCTTATAGATCTGATTGCTACTATTCCATTTGAGCATGAATCAATGCAGGCAAAGGACATCCTGGGTCATGTTTATGAATACTTTCTGGGCCAGTTTGCCAGCGCTGAAGGTAAAAAGGGTGGCCAATTCTACACCCCCAAATCAATCGTATCGCTGGTGGTGGAGATTTTGGAGCCATACGAAGGCCGTGTTTATGATCCTGCCATGGGTTCCGGGGGCTTTTTTGTTCAGAGTGAAAAGTTTATAGCGGCCCACGGTCAAAAAATTGGGAATATTTCGGTTTACGGACAGGAATCCAATCCGACCACTTGGCGGTTGGCTGCAATGAACATGGCCATCCGTGGAATTGATTTCAATTTCGGCGGGCGCCATGGTGACACTTTTAATGATGACTTACACCCTGACCTGCACGCTGATTATGTGATGGCCAATCCCCCATTTAATCAGAAGGAATGGTGGAATGCAAAACTGGAGGGTGATGAACGCTGGAAGTACGGTACACCGCCTAAGAATAATGCCAACTTCGCCTGGCTTCAGCACATGCTCCATCATTTGGCACCGAATGGATCAATGGGTCTGCTTTTGGCAAATGGTTCTATGAGTTCCATGTCTGGGGGTGAAGGTGATATTCGCAAGGCACTGATCGAGAATGACCTGGTTGAGGTGATGCTGGCGTTCCCTGGACAGTTGTTCACCAATACACAAATTCCGGCCTGCATCTGGTTTCTGACGAAGAATAAAAAGGCCAGGGGCGAATTCAGGGATCGCAGTGGCGAAGTGTTATTTCTGGATGTAAGAAATAAGGGGCACATGATTTCAAGAGTGCAAAAGGTGCTTAGTGATGATGATATTCGGGATATTGCTGGAACAGTGCATAAGTGGCGTCGGCAAGATGTCTATAAGGATGAACCTGGATTCTGCAAATTAATCCAGATTGATAAAATCAGAGGTAACGATTATGTGCTCACACCTGGTCGATATGTAGGAGCCCCTGAAATTGAATCTGATGATATCCAATTTGGTCAGAAGATGGAAAAACTCACTTCCCAACTCGACGAACAGATGACAAAGGGAAATGAACTCGAATCTTTGATTCGAACCAATCTTGGGGCTCTTGGTTATGGTAAATGAGCAAATCGAGTTGTTTCTTGACCAGGTTTATGAATTTCGATCTGGTTTGTCAAAACCAGCCAGTGAATTCGGTTTTGGGAATACATTTCTGACATTCAAAGATGTGTTCTACAACTATTTCATCCCCGATGAATTAACAGAACTAGTCAATTCATCCGAGAGAGAGCGTGAGTTATGTTCGATTAATAGAGGAGATGTATTCCTTACACGTACAAGTGAGACAATGGAAGAACTGGGAATGAGTTGCGTTGCCTTGAAGGATTATCCAGGAGCAACCTTTAACGGATTTACCAAAAGACTGCGACCAAATACTGAAATTGAGATTGTACCTGAATATGCCGCTTACTACTTCAGAAGTCCAAGTTTTCGGCAGGACGTGACCTCTATGTCATCTTTATCTACTCGAGCAAGTCTGAACAATGAGATGCTCGGCAGGTTGAAAATTGTTCTGCCAAAACCAGAGGCACAACGAGTAATCGGAAGTACTCTGAAGTGTCTTGACGATAAAATCCACCTCAACCACCAGATCAGCCAAACCCTGGAATCCATCGCCCAAACTATCTTCAAATCCTGGTTTGTGGATTTCGATCCGGTGAAGGCCAAGATGGAAGGCCGGGAGCCGGAAGGGATGGATGCCGAAGCCGCCGCCCTGTTCCCAGATCGGCTGGTGGAGTCAGAACTGGGAATGATTCCGGAGGGGTGGGATATCTCGTCATTTGGATCGATAGTCGAACGTCAGAAACAAAGAATAGGAAATCAATCAGCCACAGTTTTGTCAGCTGTTTCGAGCGGTGAGTTGGTCAATTCTGACGAGCACTTCAAAAAGCGCGTATACAGTAAATCAATCAAGAAGTATCTTAAAGTGGAGAAATGGGACTTTGCCTATAATCCTTCACGAATCAATATCGGTTCAATTGGCATGCTTGATCGAAACCTCGTAGGTGCCGTAAGCCCAATATATATAGTCTTCAGAAGTAACCAATACCGTTGGTTAATTTGGTTCCACCTGAAACGTCAAAGTATAAAGAATGAAATCGCTAGTCTCTGTTCAGGGTCCGTTAGACAAAGCTTGAACTATAAAGACTTCGCATCGATTAGTGTAGCTCTACCCCCAATTGAGATATTCTCTCGGTTTGAAGCCAATTGGAAATCGTTTCGTGCACTAATTATCGCAAAGGAAGCTGAATCAGAGATAATTTCTGATCTCCGAGATACACTACTACCCAAACTCATCTCTGGCGAAATCCAGATTCC
>CAYMPA010000136.1:0-7677 GCA_964392105.1 uncultured Enterobacteriaceae bacterium | reverse complement strand
CGTGACTGGAAAGCCGCGCTGAACCGCTTTATGATCGAGTTTCCGGACAGAATGCTGGAGAAATTCTGAGATGGGAATTTACACAAAAGGATTTACAGGCTCATTGGAGGAACAAGTGACTTTTAGCAAGAAATATGAATATGCAACTATGGAACCAAGATTGTTGCCATCACCTTGGTGGATTGGTCACATCCCATTTTCTTTCCAAATTGTTGAGACATTAAGGCCAAGGAAACTTGTTGAACTTGGTGTTTACAATGGGGCTTCATTCCTGGCCTTTTGTCAGGCTGTTGAGGATTTGCATCTGACAGGAAAGTGTTATGGGATTGACACGTGGGAAGGCGATATTCATATGGGGGAGTTCGAAGAGAAATTATACAACGAGATTTCCGGATACTGTGAGAACAATTACCCGAATTCGGCTGTTCTTGTTCGTAAAACTTTTGATGAAGCCGCCGCGCATTTTGAGGAGAATTCAATCGATCTCCTCCATATAGATGGTACCCATACATTTGAGGCTGTGAGCAACGATTATCATACTTGGCTTCCTAAAATGTCTGATCGGGGAGTTATTTTATTTCATGATATTAATGTGACTTATGAGATGGTTGGCGAGGCAGCAAAAGAATTTGGGGTGCGGAAGTTCTTTGACTCGATCAAGGAACAATATCCTCATTTTGAGTTTAAACATTGTTATGGTCTTGGCGTTCTAATTGTCGGTAAGAATGCTCCCACACCAGTTTTGAAAATGGTTGAAGAAGCAAAATCCACCGATTTTATTGATTATTTTGCCCAATTGGGAACAAAGGTTTTACAAGCCTACGAAGAGCAGGAGAAAGAAACTCAGGGCTCTGCCAAAAACAATATCTTTTGGTTGAAAAGGGCGCTGGGTAGTTGGACGCGTAGGCTGAGAGTGCGTTTTGGTTCTTGATTCAGGTCGCACCAATGTCAGTTAAGGATATGGCGACTGTGAATAATAGCGAATCTGTCAAAGTAATTCCCTTTTATTTTCCACAATTCCACGCCATCCCTGAAAATGACGAATGGTGGGGTAAGGGCTTTACAGACTGGGTAAACGTTAAAAAGGGACAACCGCAATTCAATGGACATTATCAACCTCGCGTGCCTCTTAATGATAACTACTACGACCAATCGAAAAAAGAAGTTGTAAAATGGCAAATAGATCTTGCTAAAGCCTACGGAATTTATGGATTTTGCCATTACCACTATTGGTTTGATGGCAAGCAAATGTTGCAAAAGCCAACAAATGTCTTTCTTGATTCTAAAGAACTGGATTTCCCGTTTTGCCTGGCCTGGGCAAATGAGACCTGGTCACGCCGATGGGATGGCCGCGATCATCATATATTGGTTAAACAGACTCATATTCCGGAAAAGAAAAGGTGGCTGGAACATTTCCAGTATCTGATTAAGGCATGGAGTGATGATCGGGCGATCAAGGTTGATGGGAAACCGATTTTCTTAATATACAGAGCCCATCGGATACCAAAAATTGATGAAATGTTTAATTATTGGAGAGAAAAGGCCGAAGAATATGGCCTTAAAGGGATCTATTTTGTAGCCATGAAGCAATATGAGTTTCCCTATCAGGAGTTCCTCAAATATTTTGATGCGGTTGTTCAGTTTCAGCCATTTGAATCTGTATATTCTCCCGACTTTGATATCAGTGGAGTTAGGCATAGCAGGTGGTTTCAACTCATGCGCCGACTGCCCGAGCCCGTTCTGGAAGTTTTTAGATCTCTAAGAACAACATGTGTTAAATCACTGACATTCTATGATTACGACGCAGTATGGAAGCATATTATCAAAGAAAAGCACGAGGGAGAGATGACTACTTTTCCGGGCGCTTTTGTAGACTGGGATAATGCAGCCAGATATTGTGAACGGGCAACAGTTTTCCAGGGCGCTTGTCCGGAGCGTTTTGAATACTGGTTCAAGCAGTTAGTGGAGAATACTTTAAAAAGGCCTCCAAAAGAGCATATGATTTTTCTGAATGCATGGAATGAATGGGCAGAGGGAACTTATCTTGAACCGGATCAAGTAAATGAATTCAGGTATTTGAAAGCCGTGATGAATTCGCTGGAATCTAGTCAAAAACCAAAAAACCACCACACAAACACATGAGGTTATGTTGTTATGAAATGGATTTTTAAACGCCATTCGAGTGCAATGAACTGGATCGATGATTACACCTTAAAGGTAGAGGACTTAACCTTTGATCTGGATATCACCCCTTCCATGATGGAAAAACAATCAAAAGGCAATTATTTTGTTCTTGCGAAACCGAGACAGATGATTGAAAACTATTACAACACTTTCAGGAAAAACGATATCGATAGAATTATTGATCTTGGCATTTTTAAAGGAGGGAGTTGTCTCCTTTACTACAAGCTATTTAAGCCCGAAAAGATTGTGGCAATCGATTATTCAGATCCGAATGCTGCGCTTGACGAATATATAACGAAGAACCGGTTGTCCGGGCAAGTGCGGGCACATTATGGCGTAAATCAGGCAGATAAAAAAAAGCTGAAAGAGATTATAAAGGAAGAGTTTCATGGAAAACCTGTTGACCTCGTGATTGATGATGCATCACATTTTCTGGATGAAACAACGGCTTCTTTTAATCTGATATTCCCGCATTTGCGTACGGGAGGATATTACGTTATTGAGGATTGGGCCTGGGCCCACTGGCCAGGAGACCAATGGCAGAAAGATGGTGGAATCTGGGTGGATAAACCTGCTCTGACAAATCTGATTTTTGAACTTGTCATGTTAAGCGCGTCAAGATGGGACCTGATTGAGTCGGTAGAGATAAACGGTAATACAGTCATTGTTAAGCGTGGTTCGGGGCCAATGATAGAAGGTGATTTCGAGATATCGAAGATGTACTGCTGTCGGGGCAAAAATTTTATGCCGGTAGTATAGGGGGGTTCTAATTGAATTTTGTGCTCTTACTCGATTGAGTTACCCCTTGGATGGAATGCTTTGACAAAGCTCCCTCTACTGGCACCTGACCTTATTCTCTCTGTTCATATACCTAAGACGGGTGGCATTACGTTGTTCAATTTGCTTGAGCAGCGTTTTGGAAAAGGGCTACTGGCTGATTACCCCGATCGTCATGAAATGGAGGGTCGTACTGATCTTGTAGAGGCGATTCATGGGCACTTTGAAATTGCCGATTATCTGAAACGGTCACCCGGCGCACGTATTATCACCTTTTTGCGCGAGCCATTGGACAGGGCTTTATCTCATTACTATTATTGGCTTAACCCCCCGGCTCATGTTCCTAAAAATGATCCGGTGTACATCAAGTACTTTGTTGAATAAAAACCGGATATTGAGAAATTCCTTATGGCCAGGGAATTATGCAACATCTGTACCAGCTTTCTTTATCCGCTGGATCATCCTGAACAGTTCTGGTTCATGGGTTTTCAGGAGACTTTTTCTGAAGACATTGCACGTTTACAGGAAATGCTCGGTATGCCTGTTAAAAAACAACTAATTCTCAATTCTGGTCACCCCAGATCCAAACTTGATATACCAAAAAATGTAATTGATGAATTTTATAAACTGAACTGGAGAGATAAAGCCTTTTACGATCTGATGTTTTCAAAGTTTAAAGGATCTGGTACTGAAGATCATAGTAACATCCTTGTTATGAAACGCGAGCTTAAACGCTTGCATTTAGATTATGCCGCTTTGGAGTTGAGTTACAATAAACTGCACGAAAAATATCACAGGATTCAATCATCAAGTTCCTGGAAGCTTACCAAGCCACTCCGCAGTTTAGTTCAATATTTCCGGTACCAGAAAAAATAGAGATGAAAAGTCCAGCTTTAGGTGAATATCTGTGAATTTGAATATATTGTTAGATAACGGCTGCTCGCCTTCAGGAAAAACCTGATATGCCAATGCGAGAACAACCCGTTCTCAACCATGGAAAGTCAAAGCATTCTGCGAAATTCCTTCAAAGCGTATTGATTAACTCTATAAACTGGCAAGATAAGATTATTTTGCGACCTGATGGATCCTTATCGCAGACATCATATAGCAACACGGTTTATTACAGCTCCAGCCATGCTTTTTAGTGTCAGAGAGATCAGGGCAATGACCAGGAGGAACTTTGCTCTTTAATTCATACGAGTTTATTTTTGTATTTCTTCCGCTGACCTTGTTTGTTTTCTTTCTAATGGGTGCCCGCTCGCATCATCGTTTATCAGTCGCCTGGCTTGTCGGCATGTCCCTCTTTTTCTACGGCTGGTGGAACCCCGTTTATCTAGGTCTGATGTTGTTTTCCATGCTATTTAATTACAGTTTAGGCTCCTTCTTATGCAGTAAACACGCCAACAAATTACAACTGGCATTTGGGATTACCACCAACCTGGGCCTTCTGGGTTATTTCAAATATGCAAATTTCTTTGTGGATAATATGAATGCCGTTATGGGTTTTTCATTCAATCTTGAACATATCATCCTGCCGCTTGCAATCTCCTTTTTTACCTTTCAGCAAATAGCCTATCTTATTGACGCCTACAGAAAGGAAACGAGGGAGTATAATTTCCTTCACTATTGCTTGTTCGTTACTTTTTTCCCCCAGCTGATCGCTGGTCCAATCGTCCATCACCGTGAAATGATGCCTCAGTTTGGCCAGGAGTCGACCTTTCGGTTCAAACCAAAATTAATGGAAGTCGGCATAACGATGTTCGGGATGGGTTTATTCAAGAAAGTTATTCTTGCTGACGGAATTGCTGCATATGCTACTCCAGTGTTCGATGCTGCTGCCAACGGGTCAACGTTAACTTTTGTTGATGCCTGGGTTGGGACATTGGCATACACCTTCCAACTATATTTTGATTTCTCCGCTTATTCCGATATGGCTATCGGTATAGGTTTAATGTTTGGAATTCGGTTGCCAATCAACTTCAACTCACCTTATAAGGCTACCAATATCATTGATTTCTGGCGCCGCTGGCACATAACCCTGTCGAGATTTTTGCGTGATTACGTATATTTTCCATTGGGGGGGAATCGAAAAGGGACAAGTCGGCGTTATGCTAACCTCGTAATAACAATGCTATTGGGTGGTTTCTGGCATGGAGCAGGGTGGACATTTATACTCTGGGGTGGATTGCATGGTTTTTATCTTGCAATCAATCATTTATGGCATGCTTTACGCCGGCTGCTTGGGCATGATTTGCAGAACCGCACCCGATTTGGGAGTCTCCTATCCGGAATGTTAACCTTTCTTGCTGTTGCCGTAGCCTGGGTATTCTTCCGTGCTGAGGATATTGATGCATCTATGAGTATGCTAAACAGCATGTTTGACCCTCATCTGGCAACTCTTACCAGAAGTTATCTATTTAAAAGTGATGACCTTTCGGGCATACTCTTATGGTTTCTTTCCCTTTCATTTATCCTGTGGTTCATGCCGAATCTTCAGCAATGGACGCGGTATCGAACTGTCCCGGAGGCAGGTAGCCAGATTTCCTCAAACCGTTTGTTGACACTAATTGAATTTAGGCCATCACTGTGGTGGGCAATATTCGTGGCTGTTTTGACCGGAGTAGCCATTCTAGGAATGACGAGACTCAGCGAATTTCTTTATTTTCAATTCTAATGGCTTCATTTTATTTGAAAGGATTCTTCATAAGTCTGGCAGGACTATTATTATTTACCATCCTGTTCAACTTTCTTGTTGATCCGTATGGAATATATAACTGGTGTTCCATCAGCGGAGTAAATTATCCGAAGCCAATGATCGAGAAAAATGAGAAGTTGGCGAAGGCGATGTTGGTGAGCAAAGTGAAACCCGAAGCCATCATTTTAGGTAGTTCCCGAGCCGAATTCGGTATTGATCCAAATTATTCAGACTGGGAGATTTCCCCGGTTTTCAATCTTGCCCTAGCTGGAGCTGACACCTATCTAATGAAGAGGTACTTGCAACATGCCCAAGCTGTGCACTCATTAAAGAAAGTTGTCATTGGGTTAGATTTTTTTACTTTTAATGTCAGGCGCCCGAGAGCCAAAGATTTTCAAGAGGAAAATTTGGCTGTAGACGCCTCCGGGAAGTTTAATTCGAGCTTCAGAAAGGAAATTTTTCTGAAGTCGCTTTTTACATTGAGTACAACCACTTCATCCTTTAAGACTATCTCTGGTGCATTCAGTTACAGTGGTCAATTAATCGATTCGATGACAGGACTGAGAAAATTCTCCTATAAGGGTCAGGTTATTGATTTAAAAGACCGCACTAAAACGCTTGCCGCTCTTAAAAGAAAGGCAGGAGGAAAATACAACCCCGAAAAAACAGGTATTCACCCGCGAAAAGGATTTATCAGGAATGAAAATTTGTACATTAAGTATGTCTATTTTTCCGGTTCTGAGCGCGAGTACTTATTGTCAGATTCGAAGACCCATAGCGCAAGTTTAGATGATTTGCAGAACATTGTTCAGTTCTGCAGGCAGAACCACATTGCTCTTTACCTCTTTATTTCACCGCCCCATGCCAGACAGATGGAAGTTATACGTTCAATTGGATTATGGCCCCTTTTTGAACAATGGAAAAGGGAATTGGTAAAAATAGCTGAAGAAGGGAGTGTTGAGCAAGAGGGTTGGATTCCCCTTTGGGACTTTAGTGGATACAATAGCGTTACGAGTGAAGATGTTCCTGAAGCAGGAGTAATGACCGGCTATCTTGACTCTTCCCATTATCAACCGGGCATAGGAGATATGATTCTAGACAAGGTGTTGCATAATAAGAAGGACAGTACCGTTAACTTTGGACATAAACTTACCAGTACTACAATTGAAGCTACTCTGGCTCTGATTAGAGAAGAACAGAAACATTACCATGAGGTACATCCACAAGACGTTAAAGAAGTTGAGGAGTTGGCGAGTAAATCCGGTATTGAATCGTCCAAGGTTGTTTTTATTGGTGGGGATCAACTGATTGGCGCCCGTTTGAGTCAATAAGGTCAAAGTCCAGTTTTCCTATGGGCCAGGTTAATTTTTTTGATTATTTTTCCTATTTGCAGAAAAAGAGTTTATTAGGGATTTTGTATCGAAAGTATTACTTATATCCGCAACTGAATTCTTGTTTGCCAGGAAAGGTTCTGGATGTGGGGTGTGGAATCGGTGATTTCCTAGCCTTTCGCCCGAATACAATAGGGATTGAAGTCAATCCGTTCAATGTCGATTACTGTATCAGCAGAGGGTTAGAGGCGTCTTTGGTTAAGGTTAATGAATATCCGTTTGAAACCAATTATTTCGATTGTGTCAATATGGATAATGTTCTGGAACATTTGGATCAGACTGAGCTTATTTTTAAGGAGATTATCCGTGTGCTTAAACCCCGGGGCTTAATTCTAATTGGAGTCCCTGGCGAGAAAGGATTTAAAGCTGATTCCGATCACTGCTGTTTCTACGATGAGGACAAGCTCATAGAAACAATGACAAAATATCGTTGTAGTCTCATAAGAACCTTTCACATGCCATTTAAATCTGTATGGATGAATAAACATGCCAGCCAATATTGTATTTATGGTCTTTTTCAACTCACCGGCTAAAGAAGGACATTTCTACTTTGCTAAAAGCGGACACTTTCATTTTGCGCCTACAAGATTATCTGGAGAGGTTTCATAATCCCAGAATGCGGCGCTGACT
>CAYMPA010000135.1:0-7797 GCA_964392105.1 uncultured Enterobacteriaceae bacterium | reverse complement strand
TCCATTCGCAGAATAAACTACAGTACCATTTGTACAAATATTTTGTAAATGAAATATACCGTGTCGGTATCAATTGATTCAATTATAGAGTTCGTTTTGTAACAATCTGGCTTCTTCTGTATCCGGGTATTCATTACGTAATAATAGTGCGTAACTGGAAACTGCGTCTTCATATCCTAATTCTTTACATATCCGAATACCTAACCATAAACTCTTTGGTGTATTACTGGCATAATTCTGATACCGATCAAAATATTGATGTGCTAATTTATATTCACCTCTATTGTAGAAAATATCAGCCATTTGAATTAATGCGTGAGTAAAACGAGGGTTTATATTTAATGCTTGCCTGAAATAACCCTCACCTATTTCAGGTTTGTCATTAAATACACATATACCAGCATTTGTTAGCGCTATTTCAGGAGAATTATATAACGGGTTATTTGCTGCAGTTAAAAATGCTTTTTCTGCTTCATCAATACGGTTATCACCACATAGAAACAAACCATAATTGTTATATGTTGATGAATCAGATGGATCCAGACTTATTGATTTTTTAAAGTTATTTTCTGCTTCTATCGGGTCACCTAATCTTCGATAAAGCAAGCCAAGAACATTATATGAGGGAGCGAAATCCGGTTTTGCTAATATAGAACGTTTCAACTTGGTTAGAGCATTTTCATATAATCCTTTCCTCATATATTCAATGCCAAGATTCATATTGGCAATTGCTACTTTAAGCGCCTGCTCACTGCGACTTGGTTGTGGATTATTCAGTTCTCTTTCAGCAGCATTATATGCTGCATTATTAACAGTAGTTCCGACAGCACTTACTGCTGCCAACGGGCCACAGCCTGACAGCAATATATAGATATACAATACTACTAGTAATTTCAAATAAACCATGTTTTACATTATAAAACCATTTAGTAGCAAATTAGTAAACATATCTATGTATATTTCTACGTAACGGGGGCAAAATACACACTAAATATTGATTTACTGATTGCATAAAATTTAAACTATTTTGACAATTTATTCCGCGTAATTTGATGAGGGACATCCCATGAGCAAACAAATCACTATTGAGGTTAGCGATGAGATATATGAATTTCTGGATAGTAAATCCGACGATACAGAAACTATAGAAATAGTTGCAGCAACATATCTTGAAGAAGGCATAAATCTTGAAAAGACATTGAGACAATAACTTTTCTTATATTTAGCGAAAACACCTCTCTTTTAAGATTCAATAAATATAAAACAACATGGCCAAGTTTATTGTAAAGGCATTTCTTATTGCTTGTATATTATTTGGACTTGGCAACTATGCAAGTTATTTAATGACAGGTAAATTACCAGGTTTTGTAAATCAAACGCCTGAAATACCGGATTTTAATATCTCCAAGTTAACTGATGCTCTATCATCAGAATTTAAAATAACAAACGAAGAAAAACCTGTTGAAACCAGATATTTATATAAGTGGCGTGACGAGAAAGGTGTAATACATTATACAAGTGAAAAACCTTCAGAAGATATCAACTACGAATCAATCGGACTTAGTAATGACACCAATGTTATTCCTGCTGTTTCTGAGAATGAAATAATTGGTGAAAAACCTGATCAACAACAACCCCCTGAATTACCTTCCACTGAATTACCGACGAATGTCTATTCACCCGCAGGAATAGAGCACATATTTAATCAGGCTAATGATATTCAAAACCTGGTCAATGAACAATTTAGTCATCAGGAAAATAATTCAAACCAATAATATTTAATTTCTCGGATATCTATTAATCACCAATTCCATTTAAATTATTGTTTATGTGAATTCATAAATATTAGTTATATCAATATTTTATAATAAATTTACTAAATATCACTCATTTTCTGCCGATAAGGCTAAATACGGTAGATTTTTTGGATCCAATATGGAACAACTAGCAGAACGTCGACACGGACAACGCCATGCGATAATTGAAGAAGTGTTTGATCAAAAGTCCGGTAAAATTATTGGTCATACTGCTGATCTGAATGCGCATGGAATGATGCTTGTTGGGAAAACAACATTTAATGTGGGTGAAGAAATTCGCATCAGCCTTGAAATACCTAATGGCAAAGACAAGAAAACAAGAACGTCTTTGGCAGCACAATGTCGCTGGTGCGAGCCTCATTTTGATACACCATTCCATAACAGTGGATTTCGATTCGTCTATAAAACACGATTTGACGTTGAATACATTGAAACACTCTTTTTCGGACTAACGAAACAATAAGGCTGATTCAGGGAAAAATCCGGGGATTGATATTGTGGAGAGATTCTTTTAGTATCTGGATTGACGCATCAGTCCCGGTTTTTATCTTGTTTGAATATATCGTTCATTTCTAACTATCTAGTTTAAACATATTGTTCACTTCCAGGCAAAAAACAGCACCCTTTTTTATGTCAATTGATCTGGATCAAGATATTAATATTGCCAACGATTTATCTTTACCTATACTGACTTTATAGGGTCCAGCCATTGAAACAAACCATTATTTTCAATAAAGAATTAATTAGCCGATACAATCTGTACGGTCCTAGATATACGTCCTACCCTGCTGCAACTCAATTTAATGAGCAATTCGGTATAAAGGATTATTGTCAGGTAGTTACTGATTCAAATGAAGATTTATTACCAAAGCCATTATCCCTCTATATACATCTTCCATTTTGTAATACGGTCTGTTTCTATTGTGCATGCAATAAAATTATAACGGCAAATCGCAAACACGCTATTCCTTATCTGGAAGATCTACATAAGGAAATTAATCTACAAGGAGCACTATTTGATAACGACCGGGTAGTAAATCAACTTGCTTTGGGAGGAGGAACACCAACATATATTTCCCATGAGCAAATGTCTGATCTGATGAATGTTATGAAGGAAAACTTCACATTACGCGAAGATGATTCAGGCGAATACTCCATCGAGATCGACCCCAGGGAAATTAAAGTTGAAACAATATCGTTATTAAGAAATCTCGGATTTAATAGAATGAGTATTGGTGTACAGGATTTTGATCCCCAGGTACAAAAAGCCGTTAACCGCAACCAGACTTATGAACAGACGCTCAATGTTTTCAATGAGGCCAGAAACCATGGGTTTCATTCAATTAATATAGACTTGATTTACGGATTACCCAAACAATCAACAAGGACCTTTCGTAAAACCATCAGTAAAATTATTGAAATGAATCCTGATCGAATTGCTATATATAACTATGCCCATCTACCGCGCTTATTTAAAACCCAACGTCAAATAAAAGAAGAGGATTTACCAGCTCCAAACGAAAAACTTGAAATACTTGGTGAATCTATCGAATCACTAACGGATGCTGGTTATGTTTATATCGGCATGGATCATTTTGCAAAACCTGATGATGAGTTAGCAATTGCTCAACGCAAGGGAAGTTTATACAGAAACTTCCAGGGTTATTCCACCAATGCTAATTGCGATGTTATCGGCTTCGGTGTTACTGCAATTAGTAAAGTTAGCAACTCATATTCTCAAAATATTCGTACACTTGATGACTACCACACCGCATTAGAGCAAAATAAGATCCCTATTCTACGAGGTTATAAATTAACAGATGACGATGAGCTACGCAGGGAAGTAATTACACAACTAATTTGTCATTTCCAAATTGAATATCGCACAATTGAAGACCTGTTCAAAATCGATTTTAAAGATTATTTCTCAAAAGAAATTCAATTGTTGGACGATATGCAAAAGGATGAATTGTTGATAAAAAATGATGACTCTATTGAAATATTACCTGCTGGCAGATTCCTGATCAGAAATATCTGCTCTGTTTTTGATATTTATCTTGATAGAAATAAAAGCAAAAATAATTACTCTAAAATGATCTGATTTATTCACTTAAGCCAGATTTAAAGCAATAATGTAGTGATACATCCAAATACTGCTTACAATAATATTCAATGTTAATCTATCCCATCTACTTCAGACATAAGTTTGTTTATAATTCAAAATGATTAAATAATGTTTATTAACCATAACAGAGAGCGATTTCTTTCGTATTTATTCCCAAACAAACCAAGAGATTTTCCTTTCCGCAGAACTATACGTATTTCAGGCCGTGCCCTGCATATCATGACTGCAGGTGTATTGCTTGGCGGTCATGTTTTTAATCAACCTGCCGCTATTTTAGAACCATGGTTGTGGGCAACCGTGATTACCGGAATCATCATTCTGCTTACTGACCTACATGCAAGTCTGGCTATATTATTTGAAGTGAGAGGTATTGCAATCCTGATCAAGACAATTCTATTACTATTGATACCTGTATTCTGGAAACAACGTATTTTTATCTTAATCTCTATTTTACTTATTGGTGCAGTCAGTAGCCATTTACCAAAACGATATCGTCATAAATCATTTATCATCCGCGGCCATATTCATTCAGATCAAAGAAGCGGTTAGTTATATCAAATTCGCCACACCCTATAGTAAAAGATACAGATCAACTCTATATGGTAGTTAATTCAAGTTTTTCCACTCGCTTTATCTTGGTAAGACAGTAAGCTCCAGATTTGTCTTTTCCGGTGGCAGGCATAACTCATCATTACATGCCTGTAATTGAAGTTGTAGATCAAGTTTTCTGATATCGGAATAAACGGTGTCAAAATGTGGTGATAAATCGGCTGTTAATTGCACTTTATCCTCATAAAGCGCCAGTTCTTCATTTGCAAATCCTAATGTTTTCAATATTGGCCCTGGATATTTTATATTTTCCAGTTTCCAGTTCTCCTGATTATCTGCAAACATTAGTTTCATCGGTATTAAATAATCTTGTAGCGGTTGATATGCATTGATGTGCCAACCTGGAGCAATATTTAATGATATTTGAATAGAATTATTTTTATATTCATGTAGGGATTCAATCCTGATAGTGCCATGGGCTGCATAATCCATAGGACCCGCAATACCGTGCAGGAATTCATCCAGGCCTGCAAGCATATAAGGCAAGGCATCAGGTGTTTGATGAATATTTAATGAAAATGTGCTCAACATTTTATTAATATACTCTTGATATCGATGATTAAAGGTACGTTGTGCAAGTTTGACCAAAACATGCATTGCTATGGCATTACCTGAAGGAATGGCACTATCATGAATATCAACTGGATGTGTAAAAAGTGATTTTGTAACACCCATTCTAAAACCACCTTGTTGTTCATCCCAAAATTTATCAAGCATGATATTTGTTAATAATATTGCCCTGTCCAACCAAACTTGATCGCTTGTAACATCATAAAGTGTAATCATTGCCTCAGAAAAACATGCATAGTCTTCCTGCATTGCCGGTATAGAAATTTTCCCATTTAGATTTACTCGCCATAATTCCCGATCAGACGTCAATTGTCTTGTCCATAAATATTCAGCGGATTCTTTTGCAGCGATAAGATAAGCAGGTTGATTCAGAATCCGTGAAGCTTTAGCCAGTGCAATAATAAACATACTATTCCATGCAACAATTATCTTTTCATCACGAAGTGGTTTTATACGCTTACTACGTTCCTTTCTTAATTTATTTCTAATAGATTCAATTTTACGTAACAAATCACCTGTCGGTTTGTTATTCAATACAAACTCATCATATGAAACTGGCATGTAAAGGATATTATTACCTTCAAAATTCCCTTTATCAGTTAACCCATAATATTCAAAGGCTAACCTGGCATCATCGGTGTCAAGTAATGATTTGATTTCATCAGTGCGCCATACAAAGTAAGCACCTTCTCTCCCTTCACTGTCCGCATCTGATGCCGAATAATAACCACCTTTTGAAGAGCTCATGTCACGCAATATGTAGTCCAGTGTTTCCTGGGAAACTCGCGCATATAATTGCTTACCTGTAAGCCGGTATGCATATAGATACACTCGTGCCAGATTAGCCTGGTTATACAGCATCTTTTCAAAGTGGGGAATTCGCCATTCTGTATCGGTTGAGTAGCGATGGAAGCCACCTCCGATATGATCATAGATACCACCCTGTGCCATTCGTTTTAATGTATGTTCAACTGCTGCAAGTATTTCACTGTTACCTTTGCGCTCTGCAATTTGCAAAAGAAACAGGAGTAAGGATTCGTTTGGAAATTTTATCGGCCCGCCAAACCCGCCATCCAATGAATCATAACGACGCAAAATATTCATCGCTGCTTTTTGCAATACACTATCATCTATATTTACAACTTCATCTTGTTTTTGCATCACTTCCGATACAGCTGTTGATAAATCATCGGCAAAAAGGATTATTTTTTCATGCTCATCATGCCAGGACTGGACAATATCTTTTAACAAAACAAGGAACTGATCGGGTGGGATATAGGTATCAGAATAAAAGGGACGGCCATTGGCTAACAGAAAACTCGACATTGGCCATCCGCCCTGTCCTTTTACTAACATGACGGCTGTCATATACAATTTATCCACATCGGGGCGTCGTTCACGATCGACCTTAATAGCGATAAAGTGTTCATTCAGATATCGTGCTATTTCAATATCTTCAAAACTTTCTTTCTCCATCACATGACACCAGTGACAGGTTGAATAACCTATAGAGAGAAACACAGGCTTATTTAACTTTTTAGCCTGTGCAAAAGCTTCATCTCCCCATGCATACCAATTAACAGGGTTATGAGCATGTTGTAATAGATAAGGAGAATCTTCAAAGATTAAGCGATTGGTATAACGTGGCTGACCGTTATTATCAAAGTGTTTGGTTCTAGGGGAAAACTGTAAGCTTTTTCTCTCTGCAGATTTTTGTAAATTATCCTGTAATTCGGTTGAAAATGTTTCTGCTCCAGGTAAAACATCTGCAAACGTGTTGCTACATAAAATGAAACATACCAAACCAAGAATTATTGTGTTCGGACCATTAAGCAATACTTTCATTCAAATTTCCTGAACTTGATAACGGCATATAATGCTAAACATGTTTAATCAATCGTATTAAACCTCATCTATAGATTTTTCCTCATCATATTCAGAATCAGATTGCTGTAACAAAAGTGATTTAATTGTGACTGCCTTCGGGTTAGCAATACAAGCTTCCCGACATAGGCTACAACCGACACAATTTTCCGGATCGATACGTGGTTTTTCCATATCCCATAACAATGCACCGGGAACAGGACAACTGGAAGCACAAGCACCACATTCAGGACCCGAATAGGGTAAACAAGTTTGTATATTTATCTCTGCACAGGCTATTTTTGCTATTGGAGGTGTTTCTCCCTCTTCTACTTCCGGAAATTGCAATGCCTTGGGTTCACAAGTTTCAACACAAGGCCAGTCTTCACAAAGATGGCAACCTTTGTTTAATAGATCCATTGCTGGCGTACCGACAACCTGCACTCCGAGTTTTGCAGGTAATTTAAAGATTACATTATGTGGACAAGCCTCGATACATTTATCGCAACGTGTACAGGCCAACAGAAATTCCAATTCATTTATTGCATAAGGTGGTCGTATCCAGTGACTGGCGCGTTGATTAACCTTATTATCAACAACCTTAACCGCTGTTTCTGATAATTTTTTGACTCCTGCTTTAAAAAAATTTCGCCTATCCATACTTAATCGATTCTCTGAATTTGATGTTGGATAAATAGATGCATGTCAATAATAGGGTGCCTCCGAAAATAGATTTTTTTTGTGCGAGTAAGGAAAATCCGCGTGCAGACAAAATTGTCGGGAACAATTTTGAACAGCCGTAGGCTGGCCCGA
>CAYMPA010000134.1:0-7808 GCA_964392105.1 uncultured Enterobacteriaceae bacterium | reverse complement strand
TTGCCTTCTTTGGTAACAACCAGAGGATTGATCTCAACCATGTTTGCATCCAGATCACGCATCGCACGGTAACAACCAAGAATAGTTGTCACGGCCTGATTGACCTGTGATTTATCCAGACCTAATGCAAAGGCAATCTCACGTGCCTCGAACGATTGCATCCCCACTGCCGGTTCAACTGCAATCTTGATAATGGATTCAGGTTTCGATACTGCAAGTTCTTCAATCTCCATCCCACCTTCCGCTGAAGCGACTACGGTGACACTTTCTTTGGCACGGTCGAGAACAAAGGCAAGATAGATTTCACGGTCTATATTACAACCCGCTTCTATATATAAACGATGACAAATCTTTCCTTGCGGTCCGGTTTGATGCGTGATTAACTTTTTACCGAGTAATTCTTCAGCGGCTTTGGATACTTCATCTTCTGATTTACAGACTTTAATACCACCCGCCTTACCACGCGCACCCGAATGGATTTGAGCTTTAACAACCCAGACTTCACCACCTATTTCTATTGCACGATAGGCGGCTTGTTCAGGACTGTATGCCAATCCACCTGCAACAATTGGTATCCCATACTCGGAGAGAATCTCCTTTGCTTGATATTCATGGATGTCCACGTGTACACCCTCCTATAATTAATAATCCAAGATAAATTCGTTAAATTGATTTCTCAGCGATTTGATCCGCTTGAGTGATAACATTGCGTGCCATGCGCTCTGAGGCGATATCGATCATCTTGCCATCTAATTGAGCAGCACCTTTACCTGCTTTTGCAGCCTCCTCCAGTGCTTCCAGTACACGACGTGCACGGGTTACTTCTGCTTCAGGTGGAGACATTACTTCATTCGCTAATGGTATCTGTTTTGGATGAATCGCCCACTTGCCTTCATAACCAAGGGCTGCAACGCGCCTGGCCGCTTCCCTGAAAGCATCGTCATCACTAAAATCGCCAAAAGGACCATCAATTGCACGTAAGCCGAAAGCACGGCATGCAGTTAACATGTTTACTTGTGCTGCGTGCCACTGATCATTCATTGCTCCGGCACATACATAATCCGGGTTAAGACCACCAATCACCGTGGTGCGAGAACGCATGCTAGCAGCATAATCAGCAACGCCAAAATGAAATGCTTCCAGGCGTGGGCTGGCTTGAGCAATACTCATGACATTGGCACCACCAAGTGCGGTTTCGATCAGACATTCCAGACCGATTTTTTTCTTCAAGCCCACTGCTGTTTCAATCTGGGTTACCATCATATCTACAGCATAGACATCTTCAGCCGTACCGACTTTAGGAATAAGAATGGTATCCAGGTTATCACCGGCCTGTTCCAGGATATCGACAACATCGCGATACATATAATGTGTATCCAGACCATTGATTCGAATCGACATGGTTTTGTTGTTCCAATCAATATCATTCAGGCCTTCAATAATATTCTTTCGCGCCTGTTCTTTATCATCAGGCACAACCGCATCTTCACAATCGAGAAAGATATAATCTGCTTCACTCTTGGCTGCCTTTTCAAACATGCCGGGATTTGATCCGGGCACAGCCAGCTCACTACGTTGTAAACGTGTATGCGCCTGTTCATATTGTGTAAAACTCATAGCAATACTCCAGTCATTAAATTAAAAATTTTTAAGAAGCCTGCACATCAATCAGGCAGGGCAGATCACATCATCTGCCCCGGGTTTGTTTTAATTTTTATATGGTTCTATTCTGGGTATTGCCGTCGTACGCAAATACTCTTGCGCTGCTGCAACACCACTACCCAATTCAATCGGATAACCCAAATCCTTCATCGCCATTTCAGCGCCATTAAGCGGGGTCAAGACCATCAACTCATTCATATCACCCAGGTGACCAATACGGAACGCCTGGCCGGCAATCTTGCCAAGACTGATTGAAAGCGCCAGGTTGTAATAATTGTAGGCATGACGTACAACTTCATTACCATCAAAACCTTCAGGTACCTTAACTGCGGTAACGGTATCGGAATACCATTTTTCTTCCTTGGCAATTGGCGTCATACCCCAGGCACTAACTGCAGCGCGAACAGCATTTCCCATACGACTATGACGGATAAAAACATTTTCCAGACCTTCTTCAAGGAGCATGTCTATGGCCTCACGCAGACCACGTAACAGGTTCATAGGTGGTGTATAGGGGAAAAAACCAAGGTCATTGGTTTTAATCTGGTCATTCCAGTCAAAAAAGGTTTTTGGCAAATCTGAATTTTCGCGGCAAACTAATGCTTTTTCACTGGCACAAACAATACCCAGACCTGTAGGAAGCATTAAGCCTTTTTGTGAGCCTGAGACACAGATATCAACACCCCATTCATCCATACGGAAATCCATCGACGCGGCAGAACTTACACCATCAACAAAAAGTAGTGCTGGGTGATCACATGCATCTAGTGCCTTACGTACGGCAGGAATATCAGAAGCAACGCCTGTAGCTGTTTCGTTTTGTGTTGCAAAGACAGCCTTGATTTCGTGATTTTTGTCCGCTTCAAGAATCTTTGCATATTCTTCAACAGGAACACCTTCACCCCATTCAACTTCCAGCGCTTGTACATCCAGCCCCCAGCGCTGACAAAGATCGATCCAGAGATTGGAGAAGTGACCAAAGCCAGACATTAATACCTTATCACCCGCATTCAGTGTATTAGATACAGCTGATTCCCAACCACCAGTACCGGATGCAGGAAAGATAAAGACGCGACCATTCTTTGTCTTGAAGATCTTTTTCATGTCTTCATAAAGTGGTTTGGTGAATTCAGGCAGGTCCATGGCACGCATGTCTTCCTGCTCTACATTCATTGCATTTTGAATACGGCGTGGAACAGTAGTAGGGCCAGGGATAAACAAAAAATTACGTCCGGGCATGGTTTTAGCTCCCTCCAGGTTTCTAATTAAAATTAAATTGTTTGTGTACTACTAAAATGGAAAATTCGTAATATCCGTATTTATTATTCTTAAAATATATAAGCCAAGCTTAGCTGCCTGGTCTTTATAAAATAGCGCGGTATTATAATGGTATATTTGTGCAGTGCAACATTATGTTGCAAAACGCGACAATAATTTCCAGCCGCGTAGTTTACCTAAAAACTATGGTCTAAATCCATGACAGTTAGGTTTTATTGTATTTGTCAACTATTTGTCACTGCTTATCACAATTTGACAATGCCTGATCCAGGTCTGAAATCAGGTCTGAAACATCCTCAAGTCCCACAGACAGGCGAATCAGACCAGGTTTGATACCTGCCTCAAGACGCTGTTCATCCGTTAGTTTGTGATGCGTTGTAGTACCTGGATGAGTAATAGTACTCTTGGTATCACCCAGGTTTGCCGTAATTGAAAAGATCTTGATTGAATCGATCAACTTCCATGCTTGCTCTTTACCACCATTAACTTCGAAGCTGACAATACCACCCGCACCTGATTGTTGCTCCTGTGCCAAATCATGTTGTGGATGTGATTTGAGACCGGGATAATAGACTTTTTCGACTGATTTTTGACTATTCAACCACTCGGCAATCTGTTGTGCATTCTGACAATGTGCCTGCATACGAATCGACAAGGTTTCAAGTCCTTTCAAAAAAACCCAGGCATTAAACGGGCTCATGCTACTACCACCTGTACGAAGAAAGCCATAGATATCTTCACCAAGTAATGACTCACTTCCAACAATAGCACCTCCAATACAACGTCCTTGCCCATCAAGATATTTCGTCGCGGAGTGAATTACGATATCCGCACCAAGTCTTAGTGGTAATTGCAAACACGGGGTACAGAAACAATTATCGATAATTAAAAGCGACTCTCTGTTATGGGCAATGTCAGCCAATCTTTTAATATCTGCGATTTCGGTCAATGGGTTTGATGGTGTTTCCAGAAAAAGCAGTTTTGTTTCTGGCGTAATCGCACTTTCCCAAGCCTCATAATCAGCTAAATCAACAAATGTCGTCGTGATCCCATACTTGGGCAATATGTTTGCTAGCAGGTTAACTGTCGTACCAAAAATACTACGTGATGAAACAATATGATCTCCGGCCTTAAGTAAACCGAGAAGTGTACAAAGGATAGCACCCATTCCAGATGATGTGCCTATACAACGTTCACCCTGCTCTAATGCAGCCAAACGCTGTTCGAATGTTCGGACAGTGGGATTTGTAAAACGCGAGTAAATATTACCCGGACTGTCTCCCGCAAAACGGGCTGATGCCTCAGCTGCATTGGCAAAGACATAACTCGAACTGGCAAAGATTAATTCGCTATGTTCACCCTCGGGACTCCTGACTTGTCCGGCACGTACGGCTCGGGTATTAATCCCAAGTGAATGGTTTTTTTTATCAGACATCGTGGCCTCCTCATTTAACGGGCATTTCTAAAAATGCCCAAAATAATAATAAAAATTAAGAGTCAGCCTGAAAATTAAATACTGAGTGAACGAGAGTTTTTTTGTGCCCATTATATGGGCACAAAAAAACCCGCATTCAGCTTCAGCTAAAGCAGGTTGTCTCTTTAGCGGTATTTTTAGTGCGCCCGCAAGCTGATTTCAAATCGGCGCATCATGTAAAAATAGAGAATATCTTGTCCTATGTCAAATAGTTAAAGTCACTTTCTCCTATATGATTTAACGGCTAAACTGGAAAAATGAGACATAAAATCATTTATTAATAATATTTACAGGGAGATTAAATTTTGGCTGAAGCAAAAAAAGCACCTGCCGGTGGTAAAAAAATCTCAATTAAAAACGGGGAATTAAAGGTCCCGGATAAACCCGTTATTCCTTATATAGAGGGTGATGGCATTGGCCCTGACGTCTGGCAAGCGTCGCATCGTGTTATTGATGCCGCTGTAGATAAAGCTTATGAAGGTAAAAAAGAAATACAGTGGCTTGAGGTTTATGCCGGTGAAAAAGCTAATCGTCTTAGTGGAAATTGGTTACCTGATGAAACAGTTGAAACATGCCGCGAGTTTCTGGTTGCGATTAAAGGACCATTAACTACTCCAATTGGAGGTGGTATTCGTTCGTTAAATGTGGCGTTAAGACAAATTCTGGATCTGTATGTCTGTCTCAGACCCGTTCGTTGGTTTAAAGGTGTTCCGTCTCCGGTAAAACAACCTGAATTAATCGATATGGTGATCTTTCGTGAAAATACGGAAGACATATATGCTGGAATTGAATTTGAACAGGGTAGTGAAGAAAATACAAGATTCCTTGAAGTATTTAAAGAAGCCTTTCCGAATTATTATCAAAAAATTCGTTTCCCGGACACATCAGGAATTGGAATAAAATCGATATCTCGTGAAGGGACACAACGATTAATTCGTGCAGCAATTAATTACGCTATTAAAAATAATCGCAAGAGCGTTACCTTTGTGCACAAAGGTAACATTATGAAATTCACAGAAGGTGCATTCCGTAACTGGGGTTATGAGCTCGCTGAAACGGAATTTAATAACAAGACTTACAGTTGGGATATTTGGGAACGAACTCGTGCCCAAAAGGGCATGCAAGCTGCACAAGATGAAATGGCACAAGCCGAGAAAGATGGAAAGGTTTTGATCAAGGATGCGATAGCAGACATTACCCTTCAACAGGTATTAACCCGACCTGAAGAATTTGAAGTTATCGCAACCATGAACCTGAATGGTGATTATCTTTCTGATGCTCTTGCTGCCCAGGTGGGTGGTATTGGTATCGCACCGGGCGGAAATATCAACTACGACACAGGACATGCAATTTTTGAAGCAACTCATGGCACAGCACCTAAATATGCCAATCAGGATAAAGTAAATCCGGGTTCATTATTACTATCAGGTGAAATGATGCTTCGATACCTGGGCTGGACTGAAGCTGCAGATCGTATTATTGATTCAATGGATAAAACCATTGCTGACAAAACGGTCACTTATGATTTTGCCCGACTGATGGATGGCGCAAAAGAAATTAAATGCAGTGAGTTCGCTGACGCTTTAATTTCAAACCTCTAATACATTAACGAATTTTACGATTATGTCGGATAGAGATCTGATTGGAGAATGCTCACAGATAATCTACGACGGTTTTATAAATTATAACAACCAGTTTCATCGTATGACGCGGCGTGCCCGCACACGTTTTGAACAACGTGACTGGAAAGGGCATCAACAGGATATCGTAGATCGTGTCGATCTATATGAAAAATCAGTCAGACGTATCGTACTTACACTACGTAAACTACTGGGTAGTCGCGTAACGGACGAAAACTTATGGCATGAAATAAGAAGTTATTTTTCTGGTCGTCTTGATCAGGTCCCGGATAATGGTTTTATGAAAACTTATTTCAACTCGACTACTCGTCGAATTTTTGGTACCGAGGGTGTTGACCCGGGAATAGAATTTATTTCTTCAAGTCCATCGGATGATATACATCTGATAATGTCACTTAATATCCGACGTTATCCATACTGGGTTTCCCTGCAACGTATCTTTGAGACCATCCTCAATGATTTTTCATTTCGGATTCCATATGATGATATCAGCCGTAATGCAAAACGCATCGCCAAAAAGATAAAAGCCCACACAAAAGATAATTTTAGTGACGATATCGAGTACATTAGATTTGAATTCATTGATTCATTTTTTTATCAGGCTGCACGAGCTTATTTAGTTGGAAAACTAATCCTGAGCGAAGGTGAAGCACCAATCGTCATTGCATTTAAAAATGAATACGGTGGGATATCCGTTGATGCGGTCTTTCTTCATGAAAAAGAGATCAGCCTGATTTTTGGTTATACACGTTCATATTATTTTGCGGATCCGAATTCTGTTATTGGTGCTGTTCATTTTCTTAAATCAATACTACCGAAGAAACCTATTGATGAACTGTACACGGTGCTCGGTCGTTTAAGACAGGGGAAAACTGAACGCCATCGAACATTTACAGAACATCTTGTTAAGACCAAAGACAAGTTTGTTCATGCTGAAGGTGATACTGGACTTGTTATGATTGTTTTTACGTTACCTTCTTATAATCTGGTATTCAAGGTTATCAGGGACAAGTTTGGTTATCCAAAAACGGTTTCACGAAAAGACGTTATTTATAAATATAAACTTGTTTCAAAACATGACCGGGCAGGCAGATTGATAGATACACAAGAATTTCTTAACCTGGAATTCCCAATCAATCGATTTTCCAAAGAACTCCTGAATGAATTACTTGATGCAGCATCAGATAGCGTACGCAAGGAAGATGATAATTTACTATTAAAACGTGTTTATGTTGAAAGACGTGTACGACCATTAAATTTATATATCAATGAGACTTCTTATGAAGAGGCAGCCTATGCGATTATAGATTATGGCCAAACTATAAAAGATCTAGCCAAAACCAATATTTTTACAGGTGATTTATTATTAAAAAACTTTGGTGTAACACGACACAAACGGGTTATTTTTTATGACTATGATGAAGTCTCACTGGTAACAGATTGCAACTTCCGCGATATCCCGCAAGCAAGTGACATTGAAGATGAAATGCTGGCAGATAACTGGTATTTCGTTGGAAAGAACGATATGTTTCCGGAGGAGTTTATCCGTTTCCTTTCAATGAATGAGCAACTAAAGGCAGAATTTATCAAATACCACCAGGATTTACTTACTTCCGAGTATTGGCGAAAGGTACAACATCAACATCTTAAAGGAGAAGTCTCATTAGTTGTCCCCTATACATCAACAACTTCAAAGCTTAAAGAAATTGAGTGAATTTATTTTTTTGTGTGATTAATAATTCAATAATTGCAGC
>CAYMPA010000133.1:0-7950 GCA_964392105.1 uncultured Enterobacteriaceae bacterium | reverse complement strand
CCTACCTAATCAAAGGGGTTATAATAGACAGTTACACAGTTTTAGTTACAGTCTCTTATTAAGCTAAAAACTTCGTGATCTATGACTTTCTAATCCTCACCACATTCATCACTTCCATATCAAACCCGGCAACTTTCTCTACAGTCGGATAATATGTAATATTCACTCGAACGCCGTTTAGGTTTCGGTATTCCTGTTTGCGATTGAATCTAAATGGCACATCATAACCTTCCAGGGTTATGGTATTTATGATCCATTCCTTATCATTCATTTGAACATGTGTTTTAATCTTCATCATCTCTGAATGGATTAATTCTCTGTTTTTTTCTAAAATATTTTTAACGGGTGATTTCATACTCATGCTGCGCAAGATGGAATCTTATCTAATTTCTTTCCTAAGTGGCGATGTGCTTCTTCAACATCATAATCTGATTGCAGGCCCATCCAGAATGATTCCGAGACATTAAAGTATTTTGCCAATCGTACAGCGGTATCTGCTGTAACTGATCGTTTACCATGAATAATTTCATTAATGCGTCTCGGAGAAACACCAATATCGCGCGCGATACGATTTTGGCTAATCCCCATCGGCTGTAAAAATTCTTCAAGTAATATTTCACCTGGATGTATATTTGGTAGTTTCTTCATTTCAATAAACCTGTTTTAGTGATAGTCAACAATTTAAACGTTCAAAGCATCACCATTATCCTAATCGAAACATATTCGCCATTGATCATTAATACGAATGCTATATTGACCGGCTCTACCTCCTTTTAACTTTTCAAGACGATTAGCTGGTGGCACACGTAAATCATTTACTACACTCGAATTATTTAACATCCTTAATTTTCGACAAGCAACAGTCTGTATGGAATGCGGAAATCGGCGTGTAATGTGTCCTTGCCAGATTAATTCCGTTTGTTTGCATTTAAAATTCCGTATCATTGCAATAAGCATAACGTATGGCGTTATATAACGCAACGCGTTATGGATTATAATTTCCCTTGCCTGCTTATTAAAACATAAGCCATAATCCGCATCTTTTTCACACGACAATAAGAATAATATGTGGTTCAAAAATCATCGCATATATAGATTTACCAAAGATATTGATCTATCACCTGAAACACTTGAAGAGGCATTGGCAGAACAAAACATCAAGCCATGTACCAATATGGATTTTTCACGCTATGGCTGGGTTCTGCCATTAGGGAAAAACAGCGTGTTTTATACACACAGTTGTAGTGGATACACAATGATCTGCGCACGTAAACAGGAAAAGATATTACCACCCGCTGCAATCAATGAAATGGTCGAAGAAAAGAACTTTGATTTTGAAGCGGCACAAGCACGAAGCGTTTACCGAAAAGAGAAACGTACAATCAAAGAAGATGTTATCCATACATTACTACCGCGTGCATTAACTCGTTCGTTTCTTGTTTATGTATATATTGATCCAAAAGAAAAATTACTGATCGTTGATTCAGCCAGTTCAAACAAGGCGGAAGAATTTATGGAACACTTGCGTGCAACCTTGGGCAGTTTGCTGGTTGTGCCACTAAAATGTCATGGTGATGCGGCAAACATTATGACGCATTGGTTACAAGATCGAACGCCTAATAGTTTTGAACTTGATAATGAATGTGATCTACAAAACCCACGTGAAAGTAAAAATACAGTACGCTGTAAAAACCAGGAACTGGAAAGTGCTGAAATTTTAAGCCATTTAAAGGCAGGAAAACGTGTTATCCAACTAGCTATAGTTTGGCGTGAGGCAATCCGTTTTGTTTTATCAGACGATTCTCAATTAAGCGTTTACGCTTTGAAGAAATCATTCAAGAACAGGCTGAGGGCGATGCCAATGATAAGGCAACACAATTTGATCAGGACTTTGCTGTAATGACGTTACAACTACACCAGTTCATTAAAGAGTTACTTGAAGAATTTGGTGGGATTGAAAAATCAAACTAGGCTGTAATCATCATGAAAATATACCTTGCTTCAAAATCACCACGACGTCGGGAATTGCTAAAACAAATCGGCGTTGATTTCGAAGTTATCAATGTTGAGATAGATGAGACCTGGGATGGGTATGAAAAACCCGAAGATTATGTTCGTCGTATTGCCATGGATAAGGCACGTGTCGGCAAATCATTAGTCAACAATGATTTCCCCGTCTTGGCTGCAGATACCGCCGTAGTCTTAGATAATCATATTTTAGGTAAGGCAAAGAACAAGGATGATGCGATCGCGATGTTAGAAAGATTATCCGGCAAGACACATGAAGTTCTATCAGCGGTTACCATGATCGATACACAGGAGCATACCCGGGTAAATATCAGCAAGGTCACATTTAAAGACTTAAGCAAAAAAGAAATGGACGATTACTGTAACAGCGATGAACCGATTGGCAAGGCCGGTGGTTATGCAATCCAGGGCAAAGCCGCAATCTTTATTGAACGATTGGAAGGAAGCTATAGCGGTGTAATGGGGTTGCCGCTCTATGAGACCCAACAATTATTTAAGTGCTGAACGGAGGCAATACCCATAATAATGCTCGACGATGTAGTAATAGATTGTTGACCAATCCGGTTCGCCTGCATCATCAGTTGGCCACCACATCTTTCGGTTCCGCCAATAATCATGATAATGCTCTGCGCAAAGGTTTATTACTTCATTGGTCACACCCTGTTTAATCCCGTTTTCAGCCTCAGCCTTAAAATAATCTTCAAGCACATCATGATAGGCATCCCGTAAAATGGGCTTACGATCTTCCTCCATCACCGAACGATCAACTACTACTGCAAAATTATCACCCAGTTCAACAATTCGCTCTGCATGTTGCTCGCCTACCAACATATCAGCAGCCCGTTCACAGCTATCAGTATTACCTTCATTACACTTGCGCTGATGATATTCGCGTAATGATTCGGCTGAAACACCAGAGGAAATTAAAACGATGAATATGGAGAGGATTAATCCTGGAAGGAAATAGCTGCTCCTGTGCATTTCCTCCATGGATGGAGGAAATGCAATAGGATTGTTGGGAACAATCCTTGCCCATGCACCCGCAGTATACAGTTCATCCATGAACATAAAAAAATGCGCCATTGTGTTCACCATGGCGCATTACTGTATACGAAGTACTACAAACAGATCAAATCAAGGGAACAATTAATAATGCAACAATATTAATGATCTTGATTAATGGGTTTATCGCAGGACCGGCCGTATCCTTATACGGATCACCAACAGTATCTCCCGTGATTGCAGCCTTATGCGCTTCGGAACCTTTACCACCGCAATTACCATCCTCGATATATTTCTTGGCATTATCCCATGCACCGCCACCTGCGGTCATGGAGATAGCAACAAACAGGCCGGTAATAATCGTACCGAGCAAAAGCCCCCCTAACGCAACCGGTCCTAAAATGACACCGACCAATACAGGTACAAGAACCGGGAGTAAAGAAGGAATCACCATTTCCTTGATGGCAGCCTTGGTAAGTAGATCAACTGCACGCGAATATTCTGGCTTTCCGGTGCCTTCCATTATGCCGGGGATCTCCTTGAATTGTCTGCGCACTTCAAGCACGACCGAACTGGCCGCCCTGCCCACAGCTTCCATGCCCATTGCAGCAAACAGATAAGGCACCATGCCACCAATAAATAAACCAATAATCACTCTCGGATCGGAGAGAGAAAACTCAACGGCATTGCCTGCGGCTTCCAGGGCATGAGTATAATCACCAAACAAGACTAGTGCAGCCAGAGCAGCAGAACCAATCGCATAGCCTTTGGTAACGGCCTTGGTGGTGTTACCTACCGCATCGAGTGGATCGGTAATATTGCGAATCTTTTCATCGAGTTCGGCCATCTCCGCGATACCACCGGCGTTATCGGTAATCGGGCCAAACGCATCAAGCGCAACGATGATGCCTGTCATGGAAAGCATGGATGTCGCTGCGATGGCAATACCATATAAACCAGCAAGTTCATATGAACCCCAGATACTGGCACAGACTACGATGACCGGCAGGGCCGTTGCTTTCATGGAAACACCGATACCGGCAATAATGTTGGTCGCATGGCCTGTTTCTGAAGCATGTGCAATATGCTTTACCGGTGCGTATTCCGTACCAGTGTAATATTCTGTGATCCAGACTAATGCAGCGGTCAGTGCTAACCCAATCAGTGCAGTGTAATAAATGTGTCTTGAAAGAACATCTTCACCGCCGACTGTAACTGTCTCACCTAACACCCAACCGGTGACCGGGTAAAATGCAATCACAGCCAGCACACCCGCGACTATCAGGCCGCGATAGAGAGCGCCCATTATGCTGCCGCTTTCACCCGCCTTAACAAAGAAAGTACCAATAATGGAAGCAATAATAGAAACACCGCCCAATGCCAATGGATAAATAATGCCGCCATCACCTGTAGTTTGAACGATCAAACTACCGAGCAACATGGTTGCTATAACGGTTACGGCATAAGTCTCAAATAAATCGGCTGCCATCCCGGCACAGTCACCGACATTGTCACCGACGTTATCCGCGATTACAGCCGGGTTACGTGGGTCGTCTTCAGGGATACCCGCTTCAATCTTACCTACCAGATCAGCGCCAACATCCGCACCCTTGGTGAAAATACCGCCGCCCAGTCTGGCAAAAATAGATATCAGGGAACCACCAAAACCAAGACCAACCAAAGCATGTAATATTTTGTCGGTATCGACACCCATTTGACTCAGTATCAAGTAATAACCGGCGACACCCAACAGGCCCAGGCCAACCACAAGCAGGCCAGTGATCGCACCGCCACGAAAGGCAAGGGTCAGCGCATCATTAATGCCTTTATTGGCGGCCTCGGCGGTACGAAGATTGGAACGGACCGAGATATTCATGCCGATATATCCGGTGGCGCCTGAAAATACTGCACCAATCAGGAAACCTGTTGCAGTATACCAATCCAGCGCAATACCCAATGCGATAAACAATACAACCCCTACAATACCGATGGTTGTGTATTGGCGGTTAAGATAAGCAGATGCACCCTGCTGTATTGCCGCTGCAATCTCGATCATGCGCTCATTACCTTGAGGCTGAGCCAGGACCCAGCGTATAGACCATATACCATAAACTATGGCCAATGCCCCACACAGTAAGGCAAACACTAAAACTGACATAAAAAATCTCCCCCTAACTAACTATAGCTAGAAATATATTGAATGAAGGGCAACTCTCCCCAATAAAATGTGCCGCCCAATTAACTGGTTGACGCTTGAAAATGGTGCAGATTGTACTTGGATATCAACCAAGTTCAATTGTTATACCCAACTTTTTCGGTAATGTTGCATTTTTCAACAGTCGATATTTCGGCACCCCGTTTTTAGACAGCGGACAATTCTCTGATAAATATAGACATGGGCTTTTCCTTGATTAATTTGACAACTACAGGAGCCAACAGCCGTTATTGATGGTGATACATTAAAAGCTACTTCAGGTCCTTCTATGAACATACTTATCAATGTAATGGTGATTGTTAGTCTGGTGATTGCGCCTTTATGGCTTTTTAGTTTGTACTTTCTGTTTAATAAAAATAGTATTTCTTAATGACAAACAATACTGGTTTCCCACCTATTGCATACCCGGATGCAAAGATCCTGATACTGGGTTCCATGCCAGGACAAAAATCACTGGAAGAAAACCAATATTATGCCCATCCACGTAATAGCTTTTGGCCGATCATGTGTAAACTTCTTAGTGCAGACAAAGATATAAATTACGAACAACGCAAACAGCTTTTACATGAAAACAAGATTGCATTATGGGATGTGTTAAAAAGTTGTTTTCGCGAAGGCAGTCTTGATTCAGATATTGATCACTCAAGCATTGAACCGAATGATTTTATATCGTTCTTTAACGATCATTCTAAAATTAAAACTATTTTTTTTAATGGCATAAAAGCAGAACAACTCTTCAATAAAAATATTTTAAAAACCCTGGAACAACAACATCAAAATATAAAGTATTACCGGCTACCTTCTACCAGCCCGGCACATGCAGCAATGTCAACGGAACAAAAATTATTGAAATGGGATATTATAAAAAAATTTAATTAATGTTTGCTAATGGCCCAGAAGCAGTCATTCAAATTATCAGAAATTAGTGGCTTGATCCTGGTTATACGGCTTCAATATCATTCTATGTGGAGTAAGCTTACTGAATAATACCTTTCTCAACGAAAAAATAATGAAACCCAGATATTTATCAATAGCATGCATTATTTTTCAAGGATGTTTAATAACTGTTCACGGTTTTGCTACAGTAACGGCTGAAACAGGTCACTATACGAAAGAACAAGTGCACGGTAGTCAACAGGAATGCAATACCTGCCATGTGTCACACAAAATGAGGGAAACAAGCCTTATAAAAAAAAACAGTTACAGAGCTATGTCTTGAGTGTCATCCAGATAGGATGGGATCCACAGAGCATGTAGTCGATATTATTCCTTCTATGAATATTAACGGGCTTCTTCTTATTGATGGAAAAATGAATTGTGTGACCTGCCATGATTCACACAAGAATACATTCAAAAATATGTTAAGAATACCGCCTGAGGAGCTCTGTCTGAATTGTCATAAATTTTAAGATTTCAATACTAAAGGACAACTGACCTCTAGATTAGAGGCAAGTCAATATTATTATCAATGTCGAACGCTACACGTTGCTTTGATTAACCGCCCTTAATGTCAGCTATGGTTCGGAAACAGTCTTTGATTGCGATAATTCAGCTCATCAAAGGCCGGAAGAGGTGGAAGCTATACTGGCTACTTCGTGGCAACCAGCTGCTTAGCTACAGTATAAAAAAACGTGGTTTGTCACTTTTATCATTAATCCATTTTGGTATTCATAATATTTCAGATAGATTCCTTTGAAATTATTTCTCGCCCGGATTTTGCTCCTTTCGATATCAAATATGTCTCTATATCCAAGTGATGAAATTGTATGGCGAAATCCAAAGGCGTTTTTGAATGTCGATTAACAATATTTATTAACGCTCCGAATTCAACCAACAGGCGAATGATCTTTAAATTCCCACTTTCAACTGCATAGAAAAGCGCTGTTTCGCCACCGTCGTCTCTCTGGTCCACGGGAGATCCAGCGGTCAATAGCGCGGCAACGATATGCTTGTGACCGGCTAAGGAAGCATAATGTAGCGGTGACCAACCGCCAAAGGGGCTTGCCGTGATGTCGGCCCCATATTCAATCAGAATGTTCAATGCCTGTAGGTTACCGAAGAAAGACGCATAATGAATCGGGCTTACTCGCATGCCGTCAGTGATATTGGGGTCGGCGCCGCGCTGAAGGAATTCCTGCAATTCTTGGTAAGAATCCTTCTTGATGAGTTCATAGAATTTCATGTTGACCGGGTTGCTTGTTTGGTAAAGAATATCTGTGGATAATCTTCGGTGTGATGGGGGTTCAGCTACAGCTGGACATGCAAAAAAGATAACGGCCAGTGCCGCAAAGATCATAATCATGCCTCTGGGCGAGATTATTTTCACATACTGCGTCATGGCATCTTGATCAATTGGCAGGTTTATTACACGCCTGTTTGTTGACAATCTTCGTTCTCCTCCGATATTACTGAAGCAACTATCATTATAATGACAGTGTGTAATATCTTTATTTTCTACACTCCTTGTGACACAAGCACATGGTTTATATTTCCTAAATGAAATTATAGGCATATATAAACCGCTATGGGGACTATAACAGTGATAATCGATGAACTACTTGATTTAGATCAACGGTTAATCAGTAGGTAGAGCTAAGGAATCAATACCAAAACTTGAAAATTACGAAAGTCCGTTTTGGGTCGGTAGCAGTTGCCATTTCAATCGGTCGATGCAACACATGCATTAAATCGTTCTGCCGGTGTTT
>CAYMPA010000132.1:0-7954 GCA_964392105.1 uncultured Enterobacteriaceae bacterium | reverse complement strand
TTCAGGATTGTCATTGGCATTGGCAAGGGAGAGATGCAGGACGGCACTCTCGCCATCTTCGCCGGGCTGAGTCAATGCTGCCACGGCTTCAGCCGGAGTCAGAAACAAGGTATAACCACTGCCACGGGAGAGGAAATCGACCTGTTCATCGGTCTGGCCCAGGTTCTCCTCGAAGGTCAGGGGCAATGCCCCGTAACCCGAACCGACGATCTCCGGATCGGTATTCGGGTTGTGTATGGTTTTGGCCGCCTCGGTGTTATTGCCTTTATAAAGCCAGCCGTTCTCACCGCTTTTATGGTTGGCCTTAACGGAATAATCACCCTCAATACTGATCGAATCTCCACCTGCCATGGAGAGAAAACCACCATCACGACCTTCTGCCTTGATAGTTGCACCTTGTTCAACAACCAGGTTCTTTTCAGCAACGATCCGAATTTCTCCACCGTCGAAATCAGTCCCTGATTTTCCCGATGCTGTGATTATTGCATCGGTGGCAATCTCGATATCGGCCTTGGCAAAGAGTTGCACGTTACCTTGTTCATCAACGGTGAGACTATTCGCATTAATACTGCCACTGTGTTTAATGGTGCCGGCAAACATGCTTGCTGCACCACCGTTTGTAATCACCTCACCCAAATTCACTACTTCGTTCTCCGGCGCCTGCACATCAAACACAATATGATCGGAATCAAGACTGGCAATGGTGATGCTTTCACCGGCAGCCAGGACGATCTGCCCGCCGTCGGTCTCGATGATGCCGCTGTTTTCAATGTTCGGTGCAATCAAAAAGATATCGCCATTGGCACCGGCCTTGATGTAACCCTGACTTTTAATCGATCCGGCATTGCTACCCTGAAGTTTGAGGTTCTCGTTAATAAAATCTTCATCGGTCATGTCCAGGGTAGAGGCAATGAACCCGGCCGTATTAATCACCGCATTCGGACCAATAACAATGCCACTGGAATTTAAAAGAAAGACACGACCGTTTGATAACAGGCTGCCCTGGATATCTGAGATCGGGATGGAGACACCATTACCTATGACACGATTGAGTACTGCACTGTTGGCAGAGTTTTGAATAAAGCGGGTGACTTCAGTGTGATTAATGGAGAACTGTTGCCAGTTGATAATGGCGCCGTGGGAGTTGGTAATATTTAAGGTATTCAGATCGGGATGGGCAAGACCGACCTGCCCGTTAACGACCTGGGCGCCATTGGGGTTGGCAAAGGCTACACCTGGGCCGAGCAGAAGCAATACCGCAGTTCGAGCTATCCAACGATTCAGGTGATCCAAGTCACCTCCTCGCCTGACTATATTATTGTTCTGGTTCGCAACCGGGCTAACAGTAAATCATAAATCTTGTAAGAGGCCGGTTTATTGATCCAGATCAAATGCAAGAGGCGAATAGGTCGATTGAATTTAGGTAATATTGATAAGGAAATACTGAGAACAGCGGTACTTGTACCACCTCCCAGGGCAATAAATAGAATGTCCCGATTTTCCATTTTCCGCCAGAGGCAGGTGAATTCCATCGCCGTTCACGCCGGAGACCGCGCCTATTGGGCAATTACTTAACCTGTATAACTATCACAGTTCACGGAGAATGCCACACACCGCCTGTCTCTGTTTCCAAATTACCCTCCAACTGAACCTCTTACGTGGACATATCCTCAATGTCCAAATACTTCTCAATTTCCTGCTCGATATAGAGGGCTTGTTGTCGATCGGGTAGGCCAGCAAGTAGCTTTGTATCCTTGCCATCATATGTGTCGCAATGCGCTTCATAGGTAACTGTTGTGGAAGAAGGACCATTTCCACCCGAACTGCGTCTGATTTTCTCTTTTACATAAAGCCGCCTAACATTAGTGGACACTAGTTCCTTATTTCCCAACCAGGGTATAGGTGTGTGGCGAATAGCCATTTTTCCGTGACTAACAAATATGTGAGTTTTGTTAAACCAACCTGCCACTGAGTGATAAGTTATATAGACTCCTATGGTTCCAATTATTATCACAAAACCAATAGAGAATGGATCGCTGGTATCGACTAATCTCGAGAAATTATTGATTAAGAAATTGTTAACCAATATTGCGAAGATTGTCATACCAATGATACCAAATCCAAACCATCTCCTAACAATTTCAATATAAGATCCACGATTAAATAGCTTAATATTGTCAGGAAGCTTGATATCGTTCTTATTCGCCATCTCTACTCTCTACTAGCTCGTCATGAATATATGGTTCTAGTCTTCGGTGAAAAGTCTAAAAATTCCCCGTCCCTCTTCTAAGAATCCCCTGAGATTTTTTGGTTTTAGCCTGAACTTAAAAATCTCAGATTCACGATAACAAAATAAAATATTGCCCCTGCCTTGTACATATAGTACCGGATTTTTCTCAAAATATTCGAGTACATGATCTGAGAAAATACGCCTTATAGCTGTTTTATCCTTGCCTTTGAGTAAATACGTTTTCGAAAAATCCGGATGACTGTCAAAATCAATATCACTAGAAAATTTGTCAAACAGGGTTTCAGGGCGTAATTGGAAATTTGGAAGATCAAGCTCTGACGAGCAGAAGGCTATAACAGAGTATGAGTGAAATTCAGTCTTTCTGCTTCCATAGATGCCCGACTTATACCTGAATTTATATTCAAATATCATTACCTCGGCATTTTTGCTTTTTTGGGACATCATGTTTCTGATACGTTTTTTATATCCAAACGAAAAGAGCTGTAAATCTTGAAATTTTTCGAGGATTTCGATTAAACCTTTCTTTTCGAAGGATAATCCCAACATGCGAGACGCTGACTTCAGGTCATTGCTTCTCTTATCTTCATAAATTTTTCGGGCTACAAAAAAAGCAATAATAATAAACAGAATCGGTAAAATGTCGTTCCATGTTACATAGAATCCATTCAGTATGTTTGACTCACCCAAGTCTTTAATATTTTCAAATATGTTATTCATTATTAGTCAGTCTAGAGTTAATTGACGATCAGGCGAAAATGCAAGCTGTGGATTGTCATAGCTGTGTCCTGCCTCATAAAAACACAACCTGATAACATCACCCTTTGAAAGGATCAGCTTCTCATAGGGTATAGAGAAGGAGAGAAATTGAGAATCTCCACGTTTTTTATCAGAATCCAGCTTCCCGAATCTGGCTTTTGATTGAAAGATCTTACCTGTCTGAAGATCCTCAACCTGGGCTGATAGCGACTCTTTTAGAGCGTTATAAATATTCAACATCTTGTTTGAATCCGATGACTCGTCCAGTTTGTCATGATAATCGTCAATATGATAACGAAGCCGGTACTCATAGCCTGCTTTCGCATCAGTGTGTGGTGTTAAGCTACCGGTCTGCGGATTGTTATCCGTGTCAATAAATACTTCATAGGGAATGATTTCTGCCCTGAGTCCAGCGTCGATTAGTGTATCCATAGTTTTTAAAGGAGAACTAGATGTAAAAGCACCGAAATAGAGTTTGCCATTAGTCGCATAGGCTTCTGTTTTCATTACATCCATCGCTTCCGGCCATGGCATGTCGCTACCATCCTTCCATAATGTCCGATTTGGTGGCGTTTGCGCTGACATGTTTCCCATATCATTTTTTTTGCTATCTTCAATAACGAACCACGCTGAATATCTGTCTTGTTTGAGACCTTCGTATTGTCCTAGTTGTCCGTGAATTTTGCGATTTTTGTAATCACGAGATTGTTCTTCAATTTTAATCACTGCTGTAAAGGGTACTCCTGTATGAATGGCACTCTCCCCCAGTGACAAGGCAAGTTCGTATTGCCAATTTTGATCAAAAACCGCGCTGCCATATGAATCCAAGTAAATACCTCTTTCCTTTATTGAATGCTTCGTAATACCAGAATGGCCAACATATTCTAACGGTGCTATCCCTTGCCATTTAATATTGGTATATCGAAAATCTCTTATAGTACTGACATAATAATGGCCCCCAACCGGGTACTTATGGCGAGTCCCGCTGATATTCACTCTGACGTATTCCAGTAGTGGTGTAATCCCGATATGATTGTAGTAATAAAACCCATGATGGCCATCGGGATTTTGATCACTGGAAGCGTTGCTGCCGATATAAAGCCAATCCCCATCGGATTGCAGATATAACGTCGCAGTATTTGATTCCTTGCCGATCGGGATTTGTAGTGAATGTCGCCACTCTTCAGGAAGAAGTTTGCCATCGATGGACGGTTTGTTCGCTCTTATTAGTGGTATTTTCCATATCTTGACTTCCGAAGGTGCGTTGACATTTGCTGTGATTTTCGCAATTGCAGTTTGCACAAGTTTTTCTTCAGCAAATCTCTGTTGACCACAGCAAGAACGTCTTTCATATGATTCGAAATAGGCAGGATTCGACATCTTGGCGATATAAGCGTCCAACAGAGCCTTCTCTTCTTCACTTGTGACTGATGGCTGCGATGGACGAATAGGAAAACGGGCAACGGAACCAAAACGGACAAGTGGGTTTTTTCTTACGGCTTCCTCCGGCGTATTCTTTGCTAACTCATATTCATTTAACAGATATTGAGCCAAATCCATTCCATGATTTTGAACACTCTCCGTAGGTAAATACATCCAATCTACAAAGCGTGAGTGCCCCCTGTCTGTTTGACATAATAAGACTAAAACAGCCACATCTTCCGGACTAACATCCGCAACTATGTAGCGATTGAAATATTTGTTTGCTGATATTTTTTCATCTTCCCTTATTTCTATTCCGTACCATTTCCTAAGATTATTGATATGTTCGTCACAGTCAAAATAAGTACGGCGCGCCCTAAAAAGAGATTGGACATGTTTATCAGGTGGTTGATATGCATGTAACCGCAAAGTTTGCGTAAAAGGTGTCATCTGCACCGATGAGGGAATTGCTTCTTGTTCGCTTGCCCCTCTCTGTGAATACCAGTTCCAGAAAAGGATAACGAGTAAAACTACAATGACAATGTGCTTTATTTCAAGGGTGTAAATGGATCTGAAGTCTTTTCCCATTATTCTGTGATTTATACGTTAATAAATCCTATGCCGTTTAGGTTGATCAGAAACACATGCTCATCGGAAAATAATTGACCCAGAATAGAGGAGGAATCATGGCTGACGACACGGTTCAGGATGGCGCTTGATGCAGACTGCTGAATGAAACGGGTGACTTCAGTGTGATTAATTGAAAACTGTTGCCAGTTGATGATAGCGCCGTGGGAATTGGTGATATTTAAGGTATTCGGATCGGGATGCGCAAGACTGACCTGCCCGTTAACGACCTGGGCGCCATTGGGATTGGCAAAGGCGGCACCTGGGCCGAGCAGAAGCAATACCGCAGTTCGAGCTATCCAACGATTCAGGTGATCCAAGTCACCTCCTCGCCTGACTATATTATTGTTCTGGTTCGCAACCGGGCTAACAGTAAATCATAAATCTTGTAAGAGGCCGGTTTATTGATCCAGATCAAATGCAAGAGGCGAATAGGTCGATTGAATTTAGGTAATATTGATAAGGAAATACTGAGAACAGCGGTACTTGTACCACCTCCCAGGGCAATAAATAGAATGTCTCCATTTTCTATGGATTTCACAAAATATATCGTTTTTGATATACTTGCATTGTGAAGGAGATTGAGTTTATAGGACATACATTAAAGGAAATACGTCAATTTCCTGAAACTGTTCGGCGAGAAATTGGATATCAACTTGACAATGTACAACGAGGTCATAATCCACAGCACTGGAAACCTATGCCATCTGTTGGACAGGGTGTTCGTGAAGTTAAAATTCATCATAAAAGTCAGTATAGAGTGATTTATATTGCCAGTTTCAAGGATTCGGTGTACGTATTACACATCTTCAGGAAAAAGACCCAAAGAACAGCACAGCAGGATATAGATCATGCCAGAAAGGCATTGGTTAAACTTATAGCAAGGTATCAATCATGACCAGTAAAAAAAGATTCAAAAGTGTGTGGGATGCATTGGAAGCCGATCCTGTTGAACGTGAAAATATGAAACTGCGAGCTCAATTGATGATAGAGATCCGGAATTATGTGGAGTCTTCTGGATTGACTCAGACCAAGGCAGCCCAAAAACTGGGTACCACGCAACCCAGATTAAGTGATGTAATCAATGGCAGAATTGAGAAGTGTTCCATCGACAGACTTATCAATATGTTGGCGTCCATTGGCCAACATGTAGACATAAAAGTCCACCGGGCAGCCTGAAAAATAAAATTAAATTATTGTAATAAAGCTTTGTTGTTCTCTTTACTTTCCGTGCGCACTGTTTATGAATCATGCGATATGTAGCTTATAGTTATTTTGTCAGGGTAAGTGTTCCAGATCATCCAGATCTTTGTGTCGATTTGCAGCTTTTTTATTTTCTTTAAGATGTTTTAAATTTATTAAATTGATTTCGATCCCTTCAATTTCGTTTACAACTTTCTCAGAATAACATTCTTCAAATTCTACTCCCGATATTCCCGTCATTATTTCTATTCTTAGTGGAGGATGACCCATACGGACAATTTGATCTTTATTCAAAAATAGTCCTTCTGTGATATCAGGATCGTCAAATCCAAATTCATTCAGAACCGCTATTATTTTTTTTGCGTTTCCAGAGTCAACAGCAACCCAAATATCCAGATCAATAGTTGCACGGGGATACCCATGATAACCAACGGCATAACCGCCAATTAATAGGTATTTGACATTATTTGCGTTCAGTAACTTCAAAAAGTCTTTGAAGTCTGGTGGTAGTTGGATCATAGCCGTAAAGAATTTGTCGCATTAATTCGAGTGCTTGCAAACGTTCAGAGGGGTTTTTTTGTAACCAATATTCTTTTTCATTAACTTCGTCAGTTAATGAATCGATAGAAATGGATTCTTTTATCATTGAATAATCGGATTGATTTTTTGTCTGCATTTTTATTAAGCTGAGAGTTACGTTATATTTTACTAATTTAATTATATCGAAAAGCGGTAAGTTGGTCGTTGTTTATATTGAATACCACTGCTGTCCCGTTAACTTTCTCACACATAGTGCGGGATGAATTGGGTGTCGTTTTCCTTGGCCGTATGCCGCATGGATGCGGCATCCGAGCTTACATGGACGTATTTACAGCGTGTCATGGAAAATGATGCCCCATTCATGTCTCCTGATTATCCGGTTCTCGCTGTTGTTGGTGCAGTCTATGTTTCCCGATAAATCATGTATATTAACGGGACAGCAGTGATTGAATACAGAAAATATATTTACTCTCTTTGTATCCTGTGCGTTAAGTGGTTGAATTTATCGACAAGTAAGTTCTTTATCTTCTTCTTCCTCTTCTTCTCTTAATGGATAAATAGATTGAGTTGATCCAGAAGTAAATTCTTCATTACCCAGTCCATCCTGAAAATCATTCAGAACGATGACTTGATTATTATCAGGTTGTGAAGTTGTAGTTGTTACTGGCCCACTGAGTAAGGTAAGTTGTAGAAAATTTGGATTTGATATACTTGAAAATGTGTAACCGGTTGGGGTATTAATCGTCGAAAAATTCCCAGCCAGCGCGCCAACTGAGGTGATGATATCGAAAACATCACCAACATTTCCGGTGAATCCACCAAACAAGGATATATTCAAAGTGCCATCCAGACTCGCCGTTCCGGGTGCTCCAATCACCTGTAATAGGTCATAAGTCACTCCCTGGGTCAGCCCGCCCAGTTCAATATCCAAACTGCCACCGGGACCTTGAACATAGCTACCATTGATAGTAATGGTTCCGGGCGAAGCTCCGGGCGCCAAGGTGGCACCGGTATTATTAACAGTACCTGTAATAGTACCTGTCCCGTCCACGATACCACCGGCCAATGTAACCGTATTAGCAGTTATATCGTTCAGCGTTACTGTCCCTGCCAATGCCTGAGTGCCAGTACGTCCGGCACCATCACTCAGGTCAA
>CAYMPA010000131.1:0-7959 GCA_964392105.1 uncultured Enterobacteriaceae bacterium | reverse complement strand
ATTCGATTCAGTAGCTTAGATTAAAAAAACCATCACATTTTGTCTATTATCCCTAAAATGACCACTAAAGCGGCGACTTCAACTGATCGACGCAACACTTTATCTTTAAGATTAAAGATGGAGTGTAACTATGGCATACAGAACTCGAATAAAGTACACAGTTGCCCAGAGAGCAGACATTTATCGTAAATTAATTTCTGCACCTACCTTAATTCTAAATACATCGCTGGCACTTCCCTGATTTAACGCTATCTCTACCAATCCATTTGAATTTTCATACCAGAAAGCCTGTCCTTGTGATACATCCGAGAAGGTATCAGCATTAGAAAAATCCTGATCGTTAATTATAAATATTGTTTGCTTACTCAAATTACTTGCATGAATACCCGTCATACAATTACCAAAGTGGTCGATATAGATAATTTCATTCAGATCATCCGGCCATTGGTGTTTATCTTGCCACTCAACTTTATCACGTAGAATTGCTTCTTCAGTCGCTAGCATTGCACAGACCGGAGCATACAAGTCTCTACCATGAAAACTATTAGATAATTTTTCCGGCTTCCAGCTTATCTCCCAACTTTCTATGTCCCTGGCTTGTCTCGCGACAATATCAAATAGTCCGTTATCAGGACCAACAAACCAGCGTCCGTCCATCTTTAAAATAACAGGCTTGTCTTTCTCGGAACCGACATCAGGATCAACAACACAAAACAAGATCGAACCTGTTGGAATATATGAAACAAGTGAAGCTAACAAATAAGCACTTGCCTTTGGGTTATTACGCGGCGCATCGGCCATTAGATTAATGACCTTCTCATTAGGCGCAAGGTTATATAAAACCGTTTCAACCTGTCCGATATACGGCCCTTCTAATCCATAATCTGTAAATAGAAATATCATTCAAACAATGTAGGCAAGACAAGAAAATGAAGCAACAATTTTTTGAAGTTCAAACGTGATTTGTAGCTACGATTTTTTCTCAATGCGCGGCATAATTATTTTTTTAAATTGCCGAGTTTACTAAAGTAAATGAGGTAATTAAAAAATGATTACAACAAAGCAGTGAGGAAAAAGGCGTGCTACAAAAGAAAAAACCGGGGATAACCCCGGTTTCAAAGTTACAAGCTTATTATAATTATTATGCTTGTTCTTCTGACTCAGCAACAGCGTCTGCTTGTGGGCGGTCGACTAATTCAACAATTGCCATAGGCGCTTTATCACCTTCACGAACACCACATTTCAGTATACGCAGATATCCACCTGGTCGTTCTTTATATCGGGGCCCCAACTCATTAAACAATTTTGTTACAATCCCGCGGTCACGAAGACGAGAAAATGCAAGTCGTCTTTTTGCCACGCTGTCACTCTTGGCCATAGTTATCAGTGGCTCAGCAACGCGGCGTAACTCTTTTGCCTTTGGCAAGGTCGTCTTGATAACCTCATGTTCCATAAGTGATACTGCCATATTTCGAAACATCGCTTTACGATGCGAACTATTGCGGTTCAGTTTTCGTCCACTTTCACGATGACGCATTATTTTTCTCTCTTAAAATGATATAGATGCAGATGCATTTGCGTTTTCTTTATTCTCAAGTCCGGCAGGTGGCCAGTTTTCCAGACGCATACCCAACGACAGACCACGTGATGCAAGGACATCCTTTATTTCAGTCAATGATTTTTTACCCAGATTTGGTGTTTTTAACAACTCAACCTCAGTGCGCTGAATTAAATCACCAATATAATAGACACTCTCAGCTTTTAAACAATTTGCTGAACGTACAGTCAACTCAAGATCATCGACTGGACGTAACAGAATCGGATCAATTTCAGGCTCATTGTTTTGACTTGCTTCAATCGTCTCTTCTGCTTCCAGATCTACGAATACAGCAAATTGAGCCCTCAGGATAGTAGCAGCTTCACGAACAGCTTCTTCAGGGTCTATAGTACCGTTTGTTTCAATTTCAAGAACCAGCTTGTCCAGGTTAGTACGTTGTTCAACACGTGCACTTTGAACTTCATATGAAATACGAGTAACAGGACTGAATGAAGCATCTAACTTCAATTGACCAATGGTTTGTTCAACTTCATCAGTTCCGCCTATAACAACTGGCTTATAGCCACGACCACGAACAACCTTCATAACAATGCTCAACTCACCTGCTTTAGTAAGATTTGCAATCAGATGATCAGGGTTTGCAATTTCTACATCATGGTCAACGGTAATATCTCTGGCATAAACTTCTCCCGGACCACTTTTTTTCAATGTCAGTGTGGCCTCATCCTTGGCATGCATCATGATGGCAAGACCTTTCAGGTTCAGAAGGATATCGGTAACATCTTCCTGCACACCTTCAATAGTAGTGTATTCATGTAAAACACCTTCTATTTCAGCTTCAACAACCGCACAACCCGGCATTGAAGACAATAATACACGACGTAAAGCATTACCCAATGTATGCCCAAACCCTCTGTCCAAAGGTTCTATTGTAATCTTCGCAGAGGTGTTGCTGATGGATTCCACATCAACCACTCGTGGTTTTAATAATTCTTTAAATGTCGATGACATGTATGATAATCCTCCACACGTTGATTACTTGGAATAGAGTTCTACAACGAGTTGTTCATTAATTTCAGATGGCAGTTCACTTCTCTCTGGAACTGATTTGAACACACCTTCCATGTTTTTAGTATTCACATCAACCCAATCTGGTAACCCATATTGTTCAGCAACATTAAGGGCGTCCTGAATACGTAATTGTTTCTTGCTTTTTTCACGAATCGCAACGATATCGCTTGGTTGTACCTGATATGAAGCTATATTAACTGAATTACCATTAACCAGAATTGATCGATGACTTACCAATTGGCGCGCCTCATTTCGGGTTGAACCAAATCCCATACGGTAAACAACATTATCCAATCTGCACTCAAGAATTTGCAGTAAGTTCTCGCCCGTTGAACCCTTACGGCGTGCAGCTTCCTTATAGTATTTACGGAATTGTTTTTCCAAAACACCATAGATACGACGTAACTTTTGTTTTTCGCGTAACTGTAAGGCATAGTCAGACAGCCTTTTAGGACGTGTACCTTGTAAGCCAGGTGTTTTATCGATCTGGCATTTTGATTCAATTGGTCTGGCTCGACTTTTTAATAATAAATCTGTGCCTTCACGCCGACTAAGTTTACATTTTGGTCCGAGATAACGTGCCATAATAAAGCTCCTGAATTAAACCCGACGTTTTTTGGGTGGGCGACACCCGTTATGTGGAATCGGGGTCACATCAGTAATATTAGTGATTTTGAATCCGATTGAGTTAAGTGCCCGGACCGCTGATTCACGACCTGGCCCTGGACCCTTAATGTATACTTCAAGGTTTTGCATACCAAATTCTTTAGCAACCTCACCCGCCTTTTGTGACGCTATCTGGGCAGCAAAGGGTGTACTTTTACGTGAGCCACGGAAACCACTGCCACCTGAAGTTGCCCATGACAGAGTATTACCCTGGCGATCGGTGATCGTAATAATGGTGTTATTAAACGAAGCATGTATATGTGCAACACCATCAACGACGGTCTTTTTAACACGCTTACGACTTTTAGTTGCTGTTTTGGCCATAGTTAAAACCTGTTGTGTTATTTTTTAATCATTTTTCTTGGACCTTTACGGGTACGGGCATTTGTACTTGTACGTTGCCCTCTAACCGGTAGTCCTCGACGATGGCGAATTCCCCGATTTGTACCAAGGTCCATCAAACGTTTTATATTCATAGAAACTTCACGACGTAAATCACCCTCTAGATCATATTTAACAACTTCAGCACGAATCTTATCCAGATCTGCCTCAGACAGTTCCCTTACCTTGGTGGAAGCCTGTAAACCCAGCACATCACAAATTCTTTGCGCACGGGTACTACCAATACCAAAGATATAGGTCAAAGCAATATTTAGATGCTTGTTGTCCGGTATGTTAACGCCTGCAATACGAGCCATGTGTTATTTCTCCACTATTATACTATCTAGCCCTGACGCTGCTTATGGCGCGGATCAGAACAGATAACACGTACGGTTCTATTACGCCGGATGATTCTGCAATTCCGGCAAATTCTTTTTACTGATGCTCTAACTTTCATATTTTTTCTCCAGCATGCCCAGGCAAATGAATTTAAATACTAATGAATTAACGTCGCCCAACTCCCTTAAGGTTAGCCTTCTTCATTAGTCCCTCATATTGATGGGACATTAAATGTGACTGTACTTGCGACATGAAGTCCATGACAACCACAACAATAATCAGTAGTGATGTACCACCAAAATAAAATGGCACATTAAATTTCACTATTAAAAACTCAGGTAATAAACAAACAAACGTAATATAAACAGCACCTGCCAGGGTTAATTTGGTCAATACCTTATCAAGATAACTCGCTGTCTGTACACCTGGACGCATACCTGGAATAAACGCACCTGATTTCTTTAAATTATCTGCTGTCTCACGCGGGTCAAACACCATCGCTGTATAAAAGAAACAGAAGAAAATGATTCCTGCTGCATAACACATCACATAAATAGGCTGCCCTGGTGACAATGTCGTTGCGATATCCTGTAACCATCGCATACCTTCACTTTGTCCAAACCAACCTGCAATTGTAGCCGGAAACAAGATCAGACTCGATGCAAATATCGGTGGTATGACACCTGCCATATTCAATTTCAATGGCAAGTGACTTGCCTGACCACCATACATCTTTCGTCCAACCTGACGCTTGGCATAGTTAACAGTAATACGTCGTTGGCCACGTTCTACAAAAACAACAAAAGCAGTTACCGCTATCGCCAATGCAAATAAACCAAACACAGCTAATACATGCAATTCGCCTGTTCTTGATAGTTCTACAGTTCCGCCAATCGCTGAGGGTAACCCAGCAACAATACCGGCAAAAATAATCATCGAGATACCGTTACCGACACCACGTTCTGTTATCTGTTCACCTAACCACATTAAGAACATGGTACCGGTGACTAATGTACTAATTGCGGCAATCCTGAATCCAATACCTGGATCCATTACAACCGAATAACCCGCTGCCTGCTGGCCTTCCAATGCAACTGCAACACCAAAGGCCTGAAATGTTGCCAATACAACAGTGCCATAACGTGTGTATTGTGTAATCTTGCGTCGCCCTGCTTCACCTTCTTTTTTCAGTTGTTTTAACTTTGGTTCAATAACCGAAAGTAACTGCATAATAATTGATGCCGAAATGTAAGGCATGATGCCAAGCGCAACCACTGAGAAACGTCTTAGTGCGCCACCCGAAAACATATTAAACATATCCAGTATTGTTCCGCGCTGTTGATTAAACATATCGGCCAATGCAACTGGATTAATTCCAGGAACCGGGATGTGTGTGGCAATTCGATAAACGAATAAAGCTATTAACACAAATAAGAGGCGTTGACGCAGTTCTTTTAACTGGCCAAGACCCGAAAGTCCTCCTGGAATTGCTGGATTAGATGTGGACATTTAACCTGGAACCCTCAGTTGAACCCGTTTAAGTATGCGTTTTTTAGGTTCAGTTGCGCCGATTAAAAAGCCGCGCATAGTTATTCTACGTAAAGCTTTTGCCGTCAAGCAAATGAACCTAAAAAACGTGCAATCAAATGGGTGGGCGAAATCAACTAATGAGTAATTTCCCATCACACTATAATTCATTATTTTGAAAAACATAATCATAATTTAAGGCCGGTCAACTGAGGGTTCCAGGTTCACTCCTCTATCTTCCCACCAGCAGTCTCAATAGCGCTTTTAGCGCCTTTTGTAATCATGAGACCTTTTACAGTAACGGCTTTTTCCAACTTACCGGAAAGAATAACCTTCACCCGTTGAATACTTTTATTAATTAGTCGCGCTGATCTTAGTGCTTCTAAATCGATAACATCGACATCCAAACAAGCCAACTCATGTAATCGGATTTCTGCTGTCGCACGACCGATACGCGAACTAAAGCCCACTTTTGGTAAACGACGTTGTAATGGCATTTGCCCGCCTTCAAAACCAACTTTGTGGTAACCACCTGAACGAGATTTTTGTCCCTTATGTCCACGTCCACCAGTTTTACCGATACCAGAACCGATACCACGACCAGGACGTTTTGCATTCATAGTCGAATCAGGATGGGGTTTAAGAGTATTTAAACGCATCAACTTATACCTCTTCAACTGTAAGCAAATAATTTACTTTATTTATCATGCCACGAATTTCTGGGGTGTCATTCAAGGTGACACTATGACCAATGCGACGCAAACCCAAACCACTTACACAGGCTTTATGCTTTTCAATACGACGATTGGTACTCTTGATCAACGTAACTTTTAATTTATTGTCAGATTTCTTTGCCATATTAACTGACCACTTCTTCTACAGACTTACCACGTTTTGCAGCAACATATTCAGGTGAAGACATCGACTTTAATCCTTTAATCGTTGCGCGAACCACATTAATAGGGTTTGTTGATCCAATCGATTTAGCCAGGACATTATGAATGCCAACCACTTCAAACACAGCGCGCATAGGACCACCAGCAATAATACCGGTACCTTCCGATGCAGGTTGCATATAGACCTTGGCCGCACCGAACTCTGCTGTAATTGGATATTGAAGTGTACCTTCATTCAAAGGTACCGAGACCATGTTACGACGTGCATCTTCCATTGCCTTTTGAATAGCAAGAGGTACTTCACGAGATTTACCTCGTCCAACACCAACTTGGCCATTACCGTCGCCAACAACTGTCAATGCTGCAAAACCAAATTGACGACCACCCTTAACTACCTTGGCAACACGATTGACAGCGACAAGTTTTTCTTGAAGATCTTCGTTACCTGTTATTGAATTTGCTAATGCCATATTCCCTTCCCTTAGAATTCCATACCTTGTTCACGTGCTGCATCAGCTAATGCTTTAATGCGACCATGGTATTTAAAGCCTGAGCGATCAAAAGCAACTTTGGACACACCTGCTTTTTTCGCACGTTCAGCCAGAATTTTACCAACAACAGTAGCTGCTTCGACATTACCGCTGTATTTAATCTGACCCTTGATTTCTTTATCTAAACTTGAAGCACTCGCAAGTACTTGCGAGCCATTTGGTGCAATAACCTGTGCGTAAACGTGTCGCGGAGTTTTATTAACACACAAACGGTTTACACCAAGTTGTTTGATTCTGGCACGTGCCTTTCTGGCGCGACGTAATCTATCTGTTTTTTTACTCATATCGACTAGCTCTTCTTGGCTTCTTTGCGAATGATACGTTCATCCGAATAACGAACACCCTTTCCTTTATATGGTTCAGGTGGACGGTAAGCACGAATATCTGCAGCAACCTGACCAACCTTTTGTTTATCAAAACCCTTTACTACAATTTCCGTTTGACTTGGTGTTTCAATCGTAATGCCTTCAGGGATTGGAAATTCCACAGGATGAGAGAAACCCAACGTAAGGTTCAATACCTTACCAGAGACACCTGCACGATAACCAACACCAACAATTCCAAGTTTACGTTCGAAGCCTTCGCTAACACCTGTCACGATATTCTGGATCAATGCACGCGTAGTTCCTGATAACGCCTTTGCTGACTTACTATTGTTTTTAACAGACGTTTTTAATACGTTATCTTCCTGCTCAACCTTTACCAAAGGATGAATATCGTGTGATAACTCACCTTTACTACCTTTAATCGTAATCAAGCTGCCCACGATATTGACATCGACGCCGCTAGGTATGGTTACCGGGTTACTTGCTATTCTTGACATGTCAATCCACTCAATTTAAGAAACATAACACAGCACTTCACCACCAATACCGTGTTCACGTGCTGATTTATCTGTCATTACGCCTTTAGCTGTAGAAATAATTGCTACACCCAGACCACCCATTACTTTTGGCAAATCATTCACTGA
>CAYMPA010000130.1:0-7976 GCA_964392105.1 uncultured Enterobacteriaceae bacterium | reverse complement strand
GGAAGTTATGGAAGTCTTGCAGGACGTGACGTGGGTGTAGCTCTTCTGGTTGTGTTAGCCGGACTTAAAATCTTTGAAAGCAATTCAAAACGAGACTATTACATAAGTACTTATCTTGGATATTTTCTGATCATTACAAACTTTTTTTACACTCAAACTATACCAACAGCAGCCTATATGATGTTTGTCATTATTATTATGACTGCCGGATTAATTGATTTTAACGACACTGAACAACAACTCACATTTCTTGAACGTTTTAAATTATCGACAACACTTATTATTCAATCAATACCGATATTACTGGTTTTGTTTATCCTGTTTCCACGAGTAAATGGTCCTTTATGGGGCATACCAAAAGATGCCTTTACTGGTATTACCGGAATTGATGATCAAATGTCACCTGGAACAATTAGCAAGCTGGCACAATCGAATGAAGTTGCTTTTCGCGTTACATTCGAAGACAGGATTCCTGAACCATCAAAACTTTATTGGCGTGGTCCCGTACTCTGGCAAACGGACGGTCGTAAATGGACACCGGGTAAAATAGAATCTGATCGTGTTTCCGCGCCAATAGAATATTCAGGTAAACCTATACTCTATGATGTAACAATTGAACCAACTAATAAGAAATGGTTATTTGGTCTTGAGATGGTATCAAAACTGCCTGACAAAACTTACCTTACATATGACTATCAATTAAAAACACTACAACCTATACATACACGAAAAGCGTTCGCATTAATTTCTAGTGTCTCATATCGCCTGGGTACAAAAACCAATATAGATATAGAGCGTGGTTTACAATTACCTGGGCTAAATCACCCGCGTAGTCTTGAATTTGCTGCAGAATTGCGTGATGAATTTAAAGAACCGGGACTAATAGTTCAGGCTGCACTTGAGTGGCTTGGTAAAGAAAACTTTGTTTATACGTTGAAACCGCCTCTAGTGACGGGTGACATGGTTGATGGATTTTTATTTAACAGTCGCCAGGGATTTTGTGAACATTATGCAGCAGCATTCACAGTTCTAATGCGGGCTGCTGGTGTACCGGCACGAGTCGTGACAGGCTATCTGGGTGGTGAAGTTAATCCTGTTGGGAATTATTTAATTGTAAGACAACATCATGCCCACGCATGGACCGAGGTATGGCTTGATAATCAAGGCTGGATTCGAGTTGATCCAACCTCGGTTGTTTCACCGGGCAGGGTAAGCGAAGGTATTGAGATTGCAATACCTGAAGCCATAATCGATTTTCCCCTGGGTCTGGAGAACAACGCAACTGTGGTACGTCTTTGGCAACGATTGCGCAATACCGTTGATATGATCAACTACCAATGGGCTCAATGGGTATTAGGTTATAGCCCGGAACGACAAAGGCTTTTTCTGCAGCAATTAGGCTTTAAATCGATAAACTGGAAAGAAATGACTTTTACACTATTTGTTTTTCTTGGCATTATAGTTACTGCTATTGCCACTTATGTGTTTAAGAAAACACCAAAAACGACTGATAGGGCAAAAATATATTATGACATTTTCTGTAAAAAAATGGCCAGAGCAGAATTGCCCAGGAGATCATATGAAGGCCCTGTTGATTTTGCTCAACGCATATCAACTGTAAGAAAGGATCTTAAAAGTGAAATACAAAATATAACGGATTTATACATAGACATTCGTTACTGTTCTAATAATAACAAACTATTACAATTAAAGACGGCAATAAAATCTTTTACTCCAGGCAAAATAATCCCGATATCGAATTAAATAACTCTATGGATAATAAAACAAAGTCATTAAATGCGTTAGAAATTAGTGATCAGGAATTATTTAATGATGTTGACTTCAACTCAATCATGCCACTACTTTCTGATTGTACAATTCACAATATTACGAAAAACGAAACAATAATAAAGTCTGGTGAAACAAATATTAATGTTTATTTAATATTGTCTGGTGCATTCAACGTACACCTGGCACCAGATAGTTCTGATTCGATTACTGTACTTGAACCAGGCCAAAGTTTTGGCGAGATAACCGTAATTGACCATCAGCCCGCTTCTGCTTATGTATCTGCTGTCGAAGATTCGCGAATACTCGTAATCAATGAAGAGGTTATGTGGTCTTTAATAGGTAGTTCACATGCGATTGCAAATAACTTGCTTGTTGTATTATCACAACGGTTACGTCATGGTAATTCTGTCATTAACAAGATAAAAGGATTACTAAAGGAATACGAACATAATGCAACTGTTGATGCGCTTACCAGTCTTTATAACCGGCGTTGGCTGGATAATATGCTGGTTCGTGTCATGCAGCGTTGTCAAAAGAATAATGAAGTATTGTCTGTCATGATGATCGATATCGATAGTTTTAAGGAATACAACGATAAAAACGGACATCTTGCGGGCGATACTGCACTACGCACTGTATCGCAAACCATTATTCAATATTTACGACCGGAAGATCCGGTAACTCGTTATGGTGGCGAAGAACTTTTTGCACTCTTACCTGGCATGAATATTAAGGCCACTGTAACTGTTGCTGAACGCCTGCGAGAAGCTATCAAACAAACCAAGATAACAGACAAAGATGATCAGCCCTTACCAGGCGTGACGATATCAATCGGTGTCGCGGAAATGACGGATCATGATGACCCGCATAAACTAATCGAAGATGCCGATAAAGCCATGTATAAAGCAAAACATTCAGGAAGGGATAAAGTTTGTAGTTATTATTTAATTTAACCACCAATAGTTTCATTTGTTCCCACTTATTCATCGTATAAATCGACGCTTACTCTTTGATTTTCCTCTATTTTTCCTCCAGATTAATAATTTGTATTTGAAGTTGGCAAAAAAAGGACTACCATTCATATGTTGCGACGCAACACGACGCTTATTTTTACTAAACCCCTAGGCGAAATATGAAATACAAAACGGCAATAAGTGTAATAGGTTTTCTGAGTATATTATTCAGTCTGTCTGTATTGCCTGCGATGTTTGTCTCCTGGCTTTATCACGACGGTGAACTGCTATCGTTATCAGAATCGTTGATCTGTATGCTGGTCATTGGCGCCGTTTTATGGATTCCGTTTCGTAATAATAATACCAACCTGACAAGAAAAGATGGTTTTCTGGTCGTTGCCTTGTTCTGGATATTACTCGGTGTGTTAGGTGCATTGCCGTTTGAATTTTCACTTCATCTGACTTTAGTTAACGCCATCTTCGAATCGATATCCGGTTTAACCACCACAGGCGCAACCATTATTACGAGCCTGGATAACTTACCCCCCTCGATCCTTTTTTATCGGCAGGAGTTGCAATGGTTTGGTGGACTGGGTCTGGTCGTTCTTGCTGTTGCGGTGTTACCCATGTTGGGTATCGGTGGTATGTCCATGTATCGGGCAGAAACCCCCGGGCCAATTAAAGATACAAAACTTTCTCCTCGAATTTCAAATTCTGCAAAATATTTATGGATTATTTATATCGGATTAACTTTAACTTGTGCTGCGGCTTATTGGTTAGGTGGAATGTCTGTTTTTGATGCTGTGTCACATAGTCTCTCGACCGTTTCAACCGGGGGCTTTTCTACCCATGATGCGAGTCTGTCATATTTCGATAGCACGCTTATCGATGAGATCGCAATATTTTTTATGTTTATTGCCGCCATTAATTTTAATCTTCACTATCTGATGTTGTATCAAAAAGATATTTTTGGATACTTTACTGATATTGAAGCAAAAACTTTTTTTATCGTGACTGTACTCGCGGTAATATTAACAACAGCTTTTCTGTATTTCTCTCATTACTACACAAATGGAGAAGAAGCATTTGAGATGGCTTCGTTTGAAGTTGTTTCTGTTATTTCCAGTACTGGTTTCGGTGTAACTGATTTTTCCTTCTGGCCCGGGTTTTTACCCTTGTTCCTGATCTTTATTGCGTTCGTTGGTGGTTGCGGTGGTTCGACAGCCGGTGGAATGAAGGTCATGCGGGTGATTATTTTATTTAAAATTGCGTTCAGGGAAATTAAAATACTTTTACACCCTAAAGCCATTTATACAATCAAGCTTGCTGACATTCCGATCCATCAAAATATCATGCAGAGTGTGCTTGGCTTTTTTTCAGTTTATGTTTTGACGTTTGCGGTTCTGATGTTGGCAATGATGAGTACAGGGCTGGACCAAGTGTCGTCATTTGCAGCAATTGCAACCTCTATCAATAATCTAGGTCCCGGTCTGGGAGAAGTTGCTATAACCTTTCAGACAATAACTGATGCCGGAAAAGTCATTTCCATTTTCGCCATGTTGCTGGGCCGTCTGGAAGTATTTACAGTTTTGGTTATCTTGAGCCCTTACTTCTGGAGAGCCTGATTAACTTATAAGTTATTTTTTGAACATAAATTTTTATTATCTCTTCTTTATTAAACTGTTATTTACTTTAATGCATTTCGTGTTCACGAAACTGCACCTGGTGTAAACGAGCATAATAATTTTGAAGTTTTAATAATTCACCATGCTTACCCTGTTCAACAATACGCCCTTTATCAAGCACAATGATACGATCTGCGTTTTCAATAGTGGATAAACGGTGCGCAATGATTAAACAGGTTCGACCTTTCTTAACATTTTCCATTGCAGATTGAATATGTCTTTCCGAGCGTGTATCAAGTGAAGATGTCGCCTCATCAAAAATTAATAAACGCGCATCCTTCAATAAAGCACGGGCTATTGCTAACCTTTGTCGTTGACCGCCCGATAAGCGGGTTCCATCTTCACCAATTATAGTTAACATCTTTTCTGGTAATTCATTAATAAATTCTGTTGCACAGGCAGCTTCTGCTGCTGCCCATAGAGTTTCGTCAGAGATATCTTTAAGATCTCCATAGGCAATATTGTTCCGTACAGTATCATTGAACAACACAACATCCTGACTAACGTAGGCGATATTTTTACGCAAGGACATTAATGATAATTCCCTAATATCAATATCGTCATAGAAAATTGAACCAGTAGAAAGTTCATAAAACCGTGGCAAAAGATTAGCTAATGTTGTTTTACCGCTACCTGATTCGCCAACCAGCGCGATTGTCTCTCCGGGTTCAATAGATAAGGTTATAGATTTAAGAGCATCGACTTCTGATTCTGCATAACGATACGATACATTTTGAAACTTAATCTTGCCTTTTATATTGTTTAATTCTTTATTACCGGATTGAGGTTCTGTTTCTGTATCAAGTAACGAAAAAACACTCTCGCATGCAGCCAAGCCTTTTTGTATATGTTCATTTACACCTGCTAATCGTTTTAGTGGTCCCAGTAACATTGCGACCGCTGTAAAAAACGAAACAAAGTCACCGACCAATAACGTATTTGCCGTTGCCTGTTGGGCAGCTATATAAATAATGCAAGCAAGGATAATTGCTGTCACTATTTGTACAATTGGACTAGTAGCTGTTGCGGCCATTGCAAACTTCATACTAAATCGTCGATGTGCATTTACAGTATTATAAAAACGTTGTTTTTCTACTTCTTGTCCACCATAGAGTTTAATTATTTTTTGTGCATCAAAGCATTCAGTTAATACATGGTGTATATCGCCCATCGTATCTTGTACTTTACGACTCATTTTTCGTAAGCGCTTTCTAATAATAGAGATAAAAATACCAATCAATGGTGCGCCAACCATACAGATTAATGCCAGCACCCAGTCGATATAAAACATCCAGGCAAGCAAGCCCATCACCGAGAAGGAATCACGAACTAATGTGGTAATGGCATTGGCAGAGGCCTCTTTGATTTGTGTAACATCATAGGTAAAGCGTGACATAAAACTGCCAGATCGATTGATATCAAAAAAACTGGTTGGATAATCAATAAAACGCTCAAACATAGCGAGACGTAAATCCATGATTACCTTATTCGCAACCCAGTTCAGAGATGTGTTACCTATATAGGAAGCCACACCACGAACCAGAAACAGACCTATAAACAAAAAAGGCATAATAGCAATCGTATTAGGGTCTTTTTCAATAAATGCGCCATTTAATAAAGGTTGCATCAATGCTGGTATGGCTGGGTCAGTCACCGCAAGGATAATCATGCTGACTATGGATAATAAAAAGACTCGCCAATAGGGAACAACATGGCTTAACAGCCTGCGATATAAGATAATATCTGTACTAATTGACGAACCCAAACTATTCCCCTTGTAAATCAGCGTGTTATATGTCTTATAATGCCCTTGAGAGTGGAATTGTGCAATGCATTGATAATAAATGAATTAATGATAATAGCAGGCTCCGACTGAGGGTAATCTAGAGATAATGTCACTTAAACATCCAATAATTGCGGTAACAGGCTCATCTGGCGCCGGCACCAGCATTGCCAAAAGCGCATTTGAGTATATATTTCATAAAATCGGAATCAAGGCAGCCTTCATCGAGGGTGATTGTTTTCATCGTTATGATCGTGCTGAAATGGATCAACTTAGTGCTGAAGCTGAAGCGAAAGGTGAGAATCTGACTCATTTCGGACCCGAAGGCAATCTGTTTGAAGAACTGGAAGCACTTCTAAAGGAATATGGTGATAACGGAACCGGCAAACGTCGTTTTTATATCCATGATGAAAAAGAAGCATCTCAGCATGGTCATCCTCCTGGTTCACTCACTCCCTGGGAACCAATAGAAGAGAATACTGACTTACTTTTGTATGAGGGGCTTCATGGTGGTTTAATAACAGAGACAGTCAATATAGCTCAGCATGTTGATTTACTCATAGGGGTTACTCCAATCATTAATCTGGAGTGGATGCAAAAGATCCATCGGGACCATGCCATCAGGGGATATACGGCAGAAGACGCAACCAATCTTATTCTGGATCGTATGTATGATTATATTCATTACATTACACCACAATTTTCACGTACCGATATCAACTTCCAGCGCGTACCTACTATTGATACTTCAAATCCATTTGCCACTGACTATGTGCCAAGTAATGATGAAAGTTTCAGTGTAATCCATATTCGTAATCTGGAAAAAATTGAAGTTGATTTCCGACATTTACTTGAAATGCTGGAAGGTTCGAAAATGTCGAGCCCGGACACGATTGTTGTTCCTGCAGGGAAAAAGGTTTTTGCCATGCAACTTATTCTGACACCGCTGATACGAAAGCTAATAGCTCAAAAAGGCGCATAAAACAATATTCATGTAACAATAAATGTTACAACAATTAAACAATAAATTAATATATAAATAAATTATGCGTACCATACTGGTTCTAAATCCAAAAGGCGGTAGTGGAAAAAGCACACTTGCAACTAATATCGCCAGCTATTATTCAATCAAAGGGGAAAAAACAACTCTGGCGGATTGTGACCCACAGGGATCAAGTCAGGACTGGTTGTCGGTCAGATCAGATCATCAAAGCCCAATCAATAGCGCAGTATTGGAGAAAGACTGTTTACAAATACCACGGGAAACTGAAATTCTGGTTATGGATACACCTGCTGGTGTTAATGATGATCGCCTAAGTAAATTCCTGGCCCAGGCACAAACAATGATAATGCCAGTCGTTGCCTCACCGGTTGATATTCGTGCTGCAGAACGTTTTATCGATATCCTTTACTCATTAAAAGGCACTATTAACACAAAGATCAAGATTGCAACAGTAGCAAATCGTGTTCGCGAAGATACATTAATAGCTGCCAAACTTGATTATTATCTGGATAATCTCAAATTACCTGATGGTAAAAAGTTTCCATTTATGACAATGTTACGCGCAAGCCAGAATTATATTCATGCAGCAGAACGCGGCTTAAGTATTTTTGAATTGCCACCATCAAAAACATATTACGATCGAGAACAATGGGAGCCATTACTCAGTTGGTTAAACAGTAACAAAAGTATTCCCGGGGAATAATATTAGGTAATTAGGGCGAAACGTAACCAAAATAGATATTAATAAATTGTTTAAACAC
>CAYMPA010000129.1:0-8064 GCA_964392105.1 uncultured Enterobacteriaceae bacterium | reverse complement strand
ATATTCAACAATCGAGTCAAAAATTTTTCTTCTCATTATTTATGAGCATTAATAAAGGATGATCGTTATAGAAATAAAGGGGACGTTACCCTTATAGCCTTTCTGAGAAGTTGGTGAACTACCATTAATTCCATTTCTCCTTTTCCCTTTCTTGCTGGACATAATCAAAGATTAACACATTGATTTTATGGTATCGAGAGTTTGGTTTTATTTCCCCTTTATGTCTTGCCGAGGTGTTGTTTTATTTCAAGGTTGAGCAACAGGGATGTTGCGAAAGCGCATTAGGACAGGATGTCCGTATGCGTGGGCCGTTATGAAATAAAATAATGCCGAGGGTATCGCGCAGCGACAAGGCATCTGGGCGGCCTTTTTCTTGGTAGCTTCTTTTTGGCCGCGCAAAAAGAAGCTACTCGCCTTCAGGCGAAATCTGAATTTAAATAGATATACAAAAACTAATCATATCCACTATCAATCCATACACACTTCCCACCACTCTCCTCTTTGATTGCTTCCAATCGTTTTTCATGCGCTGCAAGTTCTTCCACAGAAGGTTCGATGATTGGTAATGGTTTGCGATTAATATATGATTGTTTGATCTCATTTTGATCTGCTGATTCTTGTTCATGCAGTGAATCAAAACTCATTGCTGACTGACCTCCTGTCATTTTTAGATAGACATCCAGCAAGATTTGCGCATCCAGTAATGCACCATGTAAGTCACGTTGTGAATTATCTATTTCATATCGTTTACATAAGGCATCAAGATTATTCTTTTGTCCGGGATGTTTTTCTCGTGCCAACAACAAGGTATCTACAACAGAACAATAATCTTCTACCTTGCCCCACTTTTTACCCAACTTTTCTAATTCTGCATTTAAGAACCCAACATCAAAGGGCGCGTTATGAATGATTAATTCACTATCACGAATAAAGTCGATGAATTCTTGTGCAATATCAGCAAAACGGGGTTTATCTGAGAGAAATTCATTGCTGATTCCATGAACATCAAATGCGCCGTCATCAATTTCACGATCAGGATTCAGGTATTGATGAAAGTGTTGGTCTGTGTTGCGTCGATTGATTATTTCAACACAACCAATTTCAATAATCCGGTGACCATGCTTGGGCTCAAGTCCGGTTGTTTCAGTATCCAGTACAATTTGTTTCATAATTATATCGTTTAGGTCAAAAATATTATTACTTACAATAAGAAACTTAATATTTTCTATTTTTGAATATTTGTTTGCCTTTAACGGCAACCTACTTACTTTTATAAAGAAGTAGGCAAGAAAACTTCTCCCTGATACACTGGTCTTCGACTTCCCCGCCTGTCCAAAATCATTGACGTGTTGCCCACAGGGCTCGTCCATGATCCGGTGGGCTAAAGTGCACTTCCCTGTACACTTTCCACTAATGATTTTTCACAGTCTGGCAGCGCATCACGGAAGATAAAAAACACCTCCACTTGTATATCGATTAATGTGGCTTTACAAACTTACCCAAGCATTTCATCGATAGCTTTATTCGCCAACAAATCAACCTGCTCATTTTCATCATGACCGCTATGACCTTTTACCCAATGCCATTCTATCTGGTGTGGTTTACAGGCTTCATCCAGACGTTGCCAAAGGTCCTGGTTCTTTACCGGCTTTTTTGCCGCAGTTTTCCAATTACGACTTTTCCAACCGTCCATCCATTCGGTAATCCCATTTTTCACATATTGCGAATCCGTTGTAAGTTCAACTTCACATGGCCGGGTTAATGCTTCAAGTCCCATGATTGCACCCATTAATTCCATACGATTATTAGTCGTATTTGCTTCGGCACCATAGAGTTCTTTTTCAGTACCGTTATATTTTAATAATGTACCCCATCCTCCCGGACCGGGATTTCCGCGGCAAGCCCCGTCGGAATAGATTTGAATTTTTTCAGCCATAAATATTTAGGTAAGGGTATTTCCGAGAACAGGATTTTTTTGTGAGAGCAAGGAAGCACCGCGCATACGACTGCATGGATGCAGGAGGTAGAGCGACGCAGGATGCCAAAGCCGAGAACCGGAGTGTTTAGATAATACATGAGGATTCGAGCACGGCGACGACGCCGCTATCGTAAAAAAAGTCATTTTCGGAGATATCCGTTTCGCGTTGTCGGTTCTATTACTCCAGACCCAATCATATTTCGTTTAGCTCGCCACTGCATCTTGATCGGGTTTAATGGCACAACACGCTTTTTGGCAACGACAACATACAATCCACCCAGAATTGGCCAGCAATAATGACCCAGGCGTTCTAATGGCATCAACTTCATTAATAGTTTTTGATTTCTCAGCGGTGGGGAAAAGAAAAAGCATTTGGTCTTCTCAACTTCAAAATCCAGTAACGATAACCAATCCTTTATTCTTGGGATTGAAATTAATCGACCACTCCACGGCATCTCATCCCACCAACACAAAAACAAATGCCACAGTCCCCATAGACTAATTGGATTAATCCCGATAATAACAACATAACCATCGCCAATAAGAACACGATCCATTTCCCGGAGTAATTTATGTGAGTCTTTTGAATATTCGAGAATATGTGGTAATACGATCACATCGATACTATCCGCAGCGATTGGTAACTCCTCTGCACTGGCATGTACGGCACATAACCTTTTATCAATTTCAGCAGCATCAAGGAACAGGATCGATTTATTAACAATACGGGATGACTCCAGGTAATTTGTTTCTGCCGAGTAGCCATATTGCAAAATATGATAGCCAAACAACCCCGGAAGTATATCCTGTAATTGTTCAAGTTCTGCAGCAAAAACATGCTTGCCAAGTGGACTATTAAACCAGTTCGAGAGTTTTTCTCTCAATGTCGGTGCTTTTGTGCTTTCTGTACTCATCTCATCCAGCTTACCGTTTTAGGGTGCTTTATTTTCATTTGACTCAGGTTATCTCCCCTGCCAGCATTAAACCATGTTAGAGATCATACCCCTACCCGCGTTAAGTGATAACTATATCTGGTTGCTGAAAAACAAGGCAAGCAGACATATCGCGATAGTTGACCCCAGTGAGCCTGAACCTGTCCTTAATCTTATTAAATCAGAAACCCTAATTCCGATTGCGATACTGATCACACATCATCATTGGGACCATGTTGGCGGTATCGCTGGCATCACGAAAGAACACAATGTACCGGTCTATACGCCTAAGACGGAATCGGTCGAAGGCAGTACGAACCCGGTTGGTGAGGGTGATGTCGTTTCATTGCCAGAACTGGATTTGAATCTGAATATACTGGACGTGCCGGGACATACAGCAGGTGCCGTTGCTTATTACACCGATAAACTGGTTTTAAGTGGCGACACGCTTTTTACCGCAGGCTGTGGCCGTTTGTTTGAAGGGACGCCGCCGCAAATGCATGCTTCATTATCGAAATTCAAATCCCTACCCGATGAAACATTACTTTATTGCGGACATGAATATACGCTGGCCAACCTCCAGTTCGCGGCAACCGTCGAGCCGGATAATAAGGCAATCCAGGAGCGTTTAAACCTGGCGAAACAGGCAAGAAATGAGAACCAACCAACAGTACCGGCAACACTGGCACAGGAAAAAGAAACAAACCCTTTTCTTCGATGTGAACAAGTAAATGTTATCAATGCCGCAGCTGATTATTCAGGAAAAGCATTAAATGAACCCGCCGAAGTTTTTGCTGCAATACGGCACTGGAAAGATAACTATTAAGAAACTACAAGGGCACCCTAAAAATTAGAGGGAATTTTTACTTGACCTGATGGCATCCTATCCATAGGATTCCTCCATGCATATGATACGTAAAGCAATTATTTGCTTGGTACCACTAATAATAAGCGGCTGTAACTTAACCTCTACACGACCAGAACCGGTCGACCTCCCACCAACCGCAGACAAAAGTCATCAACTGACCCATATTGCGAAACTGTCAGATCTGGATGCTGAGAAGTCAGGGTCAACAATTGATGTTGGAGATGATCTGAAAAATCAGGTCGCCAAACAGCAGGATCATGTCGATCTCTGGTTATTGATCAAAGACGAACTGCAATTTGATCAGAACATTAATCATCGTAGTGTTAAGGATAAAATAGCCTGGTTTGCTCGTAATCAGGATTACATTGACCGTGTTGCTGATCGTGCCCAGCCTTATTTATTTCATATCATAACAAAATTAAAAGAGCGTGATATGCCGCTTGATTTGGCATTATTACCGATTGTTGAAAGTGCCTATCACCCATTTGCCTATTCACCCAGTCGGGCCTCAGGCATCTGGCAATTCATTCCCAGCACAGGTAAACGCTACGGTCTGAAACAAAACTGGTGGTATGACGGTCGTCGCGACATTGTTGCAGCAACAGATGCTGCACTTGATTACCTTGAAATGTTGCACAAACGATTTAACGGCAACTGGTTCCATGCCCTCGCCGCCTATAATGTCGGGGAAGGCAGAGTAGAACGTGCTATCAGAAGGAACAAGAAAGCCGGCAAGAAAACTGATTTCTGGTCATTACGCTTACCACGTGAAACCCGCGGTTATGTCCCTAGTTTATTGGCGATAGCTGAGATACTGAAAAATAACAATAAATACAATATCAGTTTCAAAACTATACAAAACAAGCCTCATTTCGAAAGTATTAATATTGGCAGCCAGATTGATTTAGCAACTGTATCGAAACTATCCGGCCTGTCTATCAACGAAGTTTACACATTGAATCCCGGTTTTAACCGTTGGGCAACTGATCCTAAAGGTCCACATCGTTTACTCATCCCGCTGGATAAAGCCGAAGACTTTAAACAAAAATTGTCAGCATTAACCAAATCTGAACGTATAACGTGGAAACAACATAAGATCCGTGAAGGTGAATCCTTAAGCCAGATCGCATTACGTTACCAGACCAGTGTCACTGCGTTAAAACAAACCAATCGTCTAAAACGTAACATGATTCGTGCAGGACGTTCACTTCTTATTCCTACTGCAAAAGAGCCCAGTAAATTTTACTCATTAAGTGCGGATGCCAGAAAATTCAAGGGGCTTAAAACAACCGGAGATGGTAAACGTTATATCTACAGCGTTAAGCGTGGAGACAATCTGTGGGACATAGGACGACATTATGGTATTAGCGTAAAACAACTTACTAACTGGAATGGCATATCAAGAAGTAGTCTGTTGAAACCAGGACAGAAATTGACTGTTTGGGTCAAGGAAGACACGAATAATAAAGAAGGCAAATTAATCAAAGCCGTCGCTAATAACGTGTCATCCAATGCCTATATTGTCAGGCAAGGCGACTCATTGTGGCTGATAGCCAGAAAATTTGATGTCCACATTAAAGATCTGCTTGAGTGGAACAACTTAAAGAAAGGCAAACACCTGCAACCTGGCCAAAGCCTGATCGTCCAACGAACAGTTTCTGGCGCTTAGCCTGCATGTTGCATGAGTAAACTAGCAATCCAGCCAAAAGTTTCTGTCCGGCAAAAAACTTCAGTGTTACCTGAAAGAATACAGTTTTTACCCAATATATCGCTTGGCGAGTCCTCACTAGTTCTGGCACGTTATACGCGCACATGCTTCCTTCACCAGAGCTACGGCTATGATTGCGGTCGCGAGTACGCGTATAACGCACCAGTCCTGCGTGATCATCTCGCCAACTCGTGCAACATGCAGGCAAATCAAAAAATCTCCTGAATAAAACGCTATTCTTAAGAAATAGCGACCTATTCTCATATTGGTGTTTATACGTACAATGTAACCCATGATTCATCTGTTTAAATTTTTCTTACGACAACTACTCCGCCTGTTATATAAGGTTGAAGTCAGTGGCATGGAAAACTACCAAAAGGCGGGGGACCGTGTATTAATCATTGCCAACCATACATCCCTGCTTGATGGCGCCCTGCTTTATGCCTGGCTACCGGAAACCCCCACATTTGCAATCAACACCCGGATTGCAGCAAGAAAAGCATACAAACCCTTTTTATATTTGGTCAATTTATTTGAAATGGATGCAATTAATCCACTATCGATCAAGTCCATGATCAAATATATCAAGCAAGACAAGAAGGCAGTGATCTTTCCTGAAGGACGTATCACGATAACGGGCTCGTTAATGAAAGTTTACGAAGGCCCAGGATTAATAGCTGATAAAAGTAATGCAACACTCCTTCCAATTGCCATTGAAGGCGCACAATACAGTCGCCTCTCTTATATGAAAGGACGAAGACAGGTGTTCTGGTTTCCCAAAGTCACTATGAAAATACTACCGCCAGAACATATAAAAGTTCCTTCCGGGCTTGTAGGCCATTTACGTAGAAAAGCAGCCGCAAGACAATTACAGGATTTGATGTATAACACAATTTACTCAAGCTTCAATCAACGAACAACACTTTACTCGGCCTTGATTGATGCAAGTAATCGATTTGGTAAAAAAAAGGAAATTTTAGAAGACTACAATCGTGAACCATTAAGCTATAAACAAATAATCTTACGCAGTATATTATTAAGCAGCTTAATAAAAAAACAAACCAGGGCGGGCGAACACATTGGTGTATTACTACCCAATGTTAATGCCTTACCTATATTTTTCTTTGCATTGCAATTTATTGGTCGTATTCCGGCAATGCTGAATTTCTCTTCTGGCGCGCTTGCAATAAAACGAGCTTGTGAAACTGCACAAATAAAGATTATTTATACATCAAGGCGCTTTATTGCGAATGCCAAACTCGAAACACTGGCAGATGACCTTGAACAAAATTACACCGTTGTTTATCTGGAAGACCTTAAACAAGATATCAGCTTAGCAACAAAACTCTCTGCATTGTATAAAAGCAATAATCCGGCAAAACATTATGTCAGACAAAACCTGTACACAGATCCCGATGCAGCAGCCGTTATCCTCTTCACCTCCGGTTCAGAAGGGCATCCAAAAGGTGTTGTACTATCTCACAGCAATCTATTAGCGAATTACACCCAGGTACGCTGCCACATTAATTTTAACCCATCAGTCGTCTTTAGCTGTTTACCCTTATTTCATTCATTTGGACTCAATGGCGGTTTCTTAATGCCGCTTTTTGGTGGCGGGAAAATTTTTCTGTATCCAACACCATTACATTATCGAATCATCCCTGAGTTAATTTACGAACTTGGTGCAACCATTCTTTTTGGAACCAATACTTTTTTCAAAGGTTATGCACGTTATGCTCATCCCTTCGATTTTAATTCCTTAAAATATGTCGTCGCTGGTGCTGAAAAATTACATGAAGACACAATGCAATTATGGATGAATAAATTTGGTCTTCGTATCTTGCAAGGATATGGTGTGACCGAAACCAGTCCGGTCATTTCTGTCAATAATATGATGCAAAATAAATCAGGTTCAGTAGGCCGTATTATTTCTGGCATGGAATATTATATTAAACCGGCCGAAGGTATAGAACGTGGCGGACATCTCGTCGTAAAAGGCCCCAATGTCATGCAAGGGTATTTGCTTCATGACAAGCCAGGGGAATTACAACCCCCGTCTACTGAACGCGGCGCAGGCTGGTATGACACAGGGGATATAGCTGATATTGATGATGAAGGATTTATCACGATTCTGGGCCGCGCTAAACGTTTTGCAAAAATCGGTGGTGAAATGGTCTCGCTGTCTGCAGTTGAAGAATTGGCTATGCTGACCTGGCCCAAGTTAAACCATGCCGCTGTTGCGATATATGATGAACGTAAAGGAGAAAAGATCATACTCGTTACGGAAAACAAGGACGCCGAACGAAAACATTTACAGGAAGTTGCCAAAATAAGTCATATCAGTGAACTGACTATCCCTAGAAAGATCATGGTTGTCCATAAAATACCCGTATTAGGAACAGGTAAAATTGATTACATAAGTCTGACCAAGCTGGTTGAATCTGACAACAATAATAAAGCAGCAAGTAACTGGAGGAATAAACTCAGCAAACTGGTTAAACACGAACCTGACGAAAAAAACTAGCCCGAAAGTTGCACAAACAAGTGGGTCAGTCTTCATATTCAATACTTGTGATAT
>CAYMPA010000128.1:0-8204 GCA_964392105.1 uncultured Enterobacteriaceae bacterium | reverse complement strand
ATATTAATTTTATTATTTCTATATATTTTATATAATTTTAAGATATGAATTTTCGTCAACTTGAAATCTTTCTGGCCGTTGCAGAAAACCAGAGTTTTATTAGGGCATCGGCAGTCCTCTACATTGCCCAATCCGCCGTCAGTATTGCGATCAGGAAACTGGAGGACGATCTGGATCTGAAACTCTTCAGCCGCAATAACAAAAGAGTGGAACTTACCGCCGAGGGACAGGCATTACTCCTCCACGCAAAAAAGATAATGTCCCAGACCAGGGACGCAAAACTCGAACTTACAGAAATGAGTGAATTAAAAAAAGGAGAAGTGAAACTGGGTGTGCCTGCTATGTTGGCCTCCTATTTCTTTCCGGCCTACCTGGTTGATTTTAAGAAACTATATCCAGATATAAAAATTACGATTATTGACGAGGGAACAAAATTAATTCGCCAACACCTGGAACAAGGGATTATCGACATGGGAATCATTAGTCTGGATGAACCAATGGATGATATTGAATCTCACCCTATTCTTCATGAAGAAATGCTGCTGTGCCTGTCCTGTTCACACCCGTTAGCGAAACGACAAACGGTTAAATTTTCCGAATTGAAAGAACAACGATTTATTTTATACCAGGAAGGTTATTTCCTCAGAGAGATCGTCAACCGAATGTGCAGCGAACATGAGCTCGAGCCAATAATTGATTTTGAAGTTAATCTGGTTCAACTGATGAAGACATTGGTTTTATCGGATCTTGGTGTCAGCTTTTGTTTGCGTTCGGTGTTAAAGGAAGAAACAAAGCTGGTTGGTATCTCTTTTAAACCTAAACTGGAACTAAATTTTGGTCTTGCCTGGAAAAAAAACAATTACCTTTCAAAAGCCAATCGGGCCTTTGCTGATTTCATGATTTCCCAAACGTCATCAAAATAAACATAGACTCTTTTTTATTCCAGATTGTTTCATACCCTTTGTGAATCCAACAATCAGTAATTTTTCTGGCCTGAAACAATATAAATTCAGCAACTTATTACACATCTCAGCGAAACATCAGTAAGAAACCTAGCCCGTATGTTGCACGAGTACGCAACAAACCAGGTCAATTCCTTTATCTGGCAAGGGTTTCAGGGTTTCCTGCGAAAGTACAATTTGTCTCTCTTACTCTGCTTGGCGAGCCCTCAAGCTTCCGCTCCTGCTCACGCCCCTTACCTGCGTCCTGCAGGCAACTCATGCAACATGCGGGCTTGCCCCAACAAATTCATCTGTTAACTTTACAATACGGTAACGTATGTTTATTGTATACATAGTCAATGGTTATTGATGAAAATGCCTTGAATTTTAATCGTGTTTTTATATCTGACCTGAGTCCAGATGGGAGTTGCCGGATGCAAACAAAATCAGAAAAAACAAACCCGGATATCAAAAAAGTCTCTACTTATTGCTATCAATGTGTAAACGGTCCGGATTTGCTCACTGTTGAAGTGATTGATGGTGTTGCAACAAAAGTCGAGCCCAATTTTGATCTAAAAGGGGAACACCCGGCTGATGGCAAGATTTGCGTTAAACCATTTGGACTTGTTCAGAAACTATATAACCCCCATCGCATTAAACGTCCTATGAAGCGAACCAACCCCAAAAAGGGGCGTGATGAAGATCCGGGCTGGGTAGAAATTTCCTGGGACGAAGCACTGGACATTGTGGCAGATAAAATGAATGCTGCCCGAGCAAAGGGGGTACAGGATGAAAATGGCAATCCGCGTTTGGCATTTACCACCGGCGGTGCTGCTACACCATTCAAGTACATGGGCAGCTTCCCTGCCCTGCTGTTTGCCTGGGGACCATTTGACCAAAGCCTGGGAGCGGGTGGTACTGTAAAGTGCTACCACTCGGAACATATGTTCGGCGAACTCTGGCACCGTGCATTTACTGTCTTGCCGGATACACCCCGTTGCGAATACCTGATTTCCTTTGGTAATAATATCGATGCTTCGGGTGGAGTCACCGGCGTACGCCGTCATGCAGACGCACGCAAGCGTGGCATGAAACGCATCCAGTTTGAACCACATCTCTCTGTTACCGGTGCTAATGCAACAGAATGGATACCGATCAAGACCAAAACAGATTCCGCCGTATTATTTTCCATGTTGCATATTCTGTTACATGAAACACAGATAGATAAGCTCGACGTCCCGTTTCTGAGAGATCGCACCGCATCACCCTATCTGGTTGGCCCGAACGGTTTTTACCTGCGCGATTCTGAAAGCAAAAAACCCCTGCTCTGGGACAACAAAACAAATAAGGCTGTGGCTTACGATACAGAAGATACCGATCCTGCAATAGTCGGTTCATTTACCGTCGACAACGCCATTGAAATCGGTGCAGATGAAGAGATCTGGACTCATCAGGACATTCAGGCCGATACCGGGCTGGAAAAAGCCAGGCAACTTGTTGCCGAGCGCACTCCTGAATGGGCTGCTGAAATATCCGACGTCCCGGCTGAAACGATACGTCGTGTCACAAACGAATATCTGGCTCATGCCCATATCGGCGAAACCGAAGAAATAGACGGGCGTACAGTTCCGTTCCGTCCTGTCTGTACCGTTCTCGGTAAATCCGTTAATAATGGCTGGGGCGGTTATGAATGTGTTTGGGCACATACAATGATGCAAGTGCTGCTAGGCGCACTCGAGGTGTCCGGAAGTATGTTGGGTAGCACGACACATCTGGCAGGTGATACCGATTGGGACAGGACGCTAACGGTAGATGTCGGTGAGGATGGTTTCATGAGTCATACCTTTACGCCGACCAGCAAGGAAGAGTGGAATAACGCGCCTATTAATCGTCATGCCCAGGATGCCCTCACACCCATGGCCGGCAAAAATATGGGAGCGCAATTATTTGGTTCCACCACTCTGGCATGGTTACGTTTACAGGAACGTGCTGCTGAAAGTTGGCCGAAACCAAATCCACCGGATATCTGGTTTGTGTATAAATGCAACCCGGCCATTTCATTCTCCGAAACAGATAAAATGGGTGATGCGATGTCAAAGTTTCCATTTATCGCTGCCTTCGCCTATACCTTTGATGAAACCAATCATTACGCAGATGTATTAATGCCGGAAGCAACGGATCTGGAAAGCGATCAATTACTGCGTCTTGGAGGTGCTCACTATTTTGAAAACCATTGGGAATCGGAAGGTTGGGCATTACGACAAGCCGTGGTGCCACCACAGCACGAGGCAAAAGACTTTAGCTGGATTGCCAATGAACTGGCCCGCCGTACCGGTTTATTAGAGGCTTATAACTCAGTCATAAACGGAGCCGGTTGTGGTATCCCCTTACAAGGAGAAGGTTATGACTTCTCTCTGGATGTCACAAAAGAACATCCACAGGAAGAAATCTGGGATGCTGTTTGTAAGGCCGCCAGCTTTGATCTCACTGGTGGTAAGGAAACCCTTGATCTGGAATGGTTCAGGGAACATGGCTTCAAAACACGCCCCTATTCTCGTTTAAACTGGTATCTCTATCCCCTGATTGAAGATAAGGGTCTTCGCTTTGAACTACCTTATCAGGAACGTTATTTCCGTATGGGTAAAGAACTCGCCAATCGTTTACACGAAACCGGTGTGCACTGGTGGGACAAACAACTGACGGAATATGAACCTCTACCAGAGTGGAAAGATCTCAATAAACTGTGGGATGAGCTCATCGAGAAAAATCACAATGTCAAAGCAGCAGACTATCCCTTCTGGTTATTGACCGGCCGTAGTATGCAATATGCCTGGGGTGCCAATGTAGGTATCCAGATGATGAAGGAAGTCGCTGATAATGTGTTCGGTCATGACGGCATTATTATGAATACCGGCAAAGCAACGAAACTCGGTATCAACGACGGCGATTTAATTGAGGTGACCTCGCCGGTCGCATCGACTCGAGGCATTGCTCGATTACGCCAGGGAGTACGTCCGGATGTATTAATAATGATTGCCCAATTCGGTCAGTGGAAGACACCTTACGCCAAGGATCTGAAGCGAACAGGTTTAAATAAACTGGTTCCCATGAATCAGGATTACATTGATGGCGGAGGATCCAGTATTGATGGAACAAAAGTTTACATAACACGAGTGGGGGCTGCGTAGATGACTCGCTATGTAATGATTGCGGATTTGAATCGTTGTGTGGGTTGCCAGACCTGTACGGCCGCCTGTAAGCATACCAATGCCACCCCACCAGGTGTGCAGTGGCGCAAGGTTATTGACATTGAATGGGGGGAATATCCCGATGTCGAACGACTGTTTATGCCGGTCGGCTGTCAACATTGTGCTGATCCACCCTGTATGAACGTTTGTCCCAGTACGGCTACAGGTCAGCGTGAAGATGGCATTGTCACTATTGATTATGATCTCTGTATCGGCTGCTCTTATTGTGTTGTCGCCTGTCCCTATCAGGCACGTTATAAAGTTGATAAAACAGAGTTCGCCTATGGCGATACTCCGACAGAGACAGAAGACAAACGATTTGATGAAAAACGTATCGGTGTGGCACAGAAATGCACCTTCTGTTCTGATCGCGTTGATGCAGGTCTTGAGAAAGGCTTGACTCCCGGTCTTGATCCCGACGCAACGCCTGGTTGTGTCAACGCCTGTATTGCTGATGCCCTGAGTTTTGGTGATATCGAAGATGAAAATAGTAATGTCTCTGAATTACTAGCAGAAAATACCTGGTTTCAAATGCATGAAGAACTTGGCACCGAGCCCGGGTTTTATTATCTGTGGGACAAGGAACCACCAGAGGAAACAAAAAGTGAATAGATTTTTAAGTGTCTTGCAAAGCTGTTGGGATTGGCGTGCCGCTGGCAATTTTATGTTTGGTGGTACTGGTAGCGCGTTAATACTTATGATGGCTATCTCCTCGTTTCCGAGTACTCCACCCTTACCTATGGGGTTAACGGCTCTGGCATTCATCGGCCTGGGTTTGTTCGTGGTATGGCTTGAGATAGGCAGGCCCTGGCGTTTCCTGCATGTTTATTTTCATCCACAAACATCATGGATGACACGCGAGGCATCTGTTGCATTTCTACTTTTCCCGATTGCATTAGTCGGTATTTTTTTCAAAATTCCGGCAATGATTACCCTGGCGGGTTTTCTGGGTTTGTTATTTCTCTATTGTCAGGCGCGTATTTTACTTGCATCAAAAGGTATACCATCCTGGCGTGAACCCACAATATTACCGCTCATTATCAGCACCGGACTGGTAGAGGGCACGGCCTTGTTGTTACTGTTTTTGTTAATCCTTGATTCTATACAAGGATGGACGTTGTATTTATTGCTTGTGTTATTAGCGGTTCGCATACAATCCTGGAATAAATACCGCAAACAACTAACTGCTAACAACGCACCGAAACAGACCTTACAGATTCTATCCGGTATTCATGCTTCGACACTATGGGTGGGTAATGTACTGCCTTTTATCCTGGTTTGTGTTTCCTTGTTGTTACCCAAGCTCACCGGTTTACTTGTTTTAATCGCATCAGTGCTTGTTGTTCTGAGTGGTTGGCATATGAAATTTATTATCGTGGCACGTGCCGCACAACAACAGGGGTTTAGCCTGGGTAAACTTAAACGGGGTCGTCCTACAATTAAACCACCTGTTCGAAGAAAACCAGATAGATTCGTCTTCTAGTTATAATATGTAGACTTATAATATGTAGACCATCGATTTATTTTAAAATTAATTTCTCTAACCACTAATAAATTAGTCATATGCAGCCCATTAAAGTTGTTGTTGCACGTCGCCCTGTTGCCGGCAAAGAAGATGCAATGGAAGCATTTACAAATGATGTAAAAAATACTGTCAGTCAATTTCCAGGTCACCTTGAAACCGTTATCTGTAAACCGACTAACACAAGTGATCCTGAGTATCGTATTGTCATTAAATTCGATAATTTGAAAAACTATCAACGATGGGAACAGTCTGCAGAACGGGAACAACTGTCTAAAGAGGGCAATAACATCACGGACGAACCACCGCAGTTCAAAATCATGACCGGCCTTGAAACCTGGTTTTCCCTACCGGGAAATAGTCCGGTCAAGCCACCGGCAAAATACAAAATGGTCGTGGTAATCTGGTTATGTCTGTTTCCATTGGTGAGTTTATTTAACTGGCTCCTGAGCCCGCATATCTATAACTGGCCTCAAATTAGTAAAACTTTTATTATGACCCTTATAATCGTGCCGATAATGACCTATATAGCGATGCCGATTATGCGGAAAATTTTCTCCAAATGGCTTTTCCCGGATTTGGAAGAACGCTAATCTGAAATAATTAATCGGCACTCTAAATAAATAATTAAGGTACGTTGAACGATCACATAGTTAATTTATTCCTGACTAAAAATTGAACTTGAGGATTTTTATGAGCAATTCTAACCTGACTGCACTACCCGATGATAAAGGCTATTTTGGAGAATACGGAGGGCAAATTATCCCACCGGAATTGAAGCAAATCATGGATGAAATTTCTGCTGCCTACTTAAAAATAAAAGACACGGACAACTTCCAGAAAGAATTACAAAACCTGTATCAACATTACGTTGGTCGTCCAAGCCCCATCTTTTTTTCTAAAAGATTAAGCGAAAAAATCGGGGGCGCAAAAATATTTTTCAAACGGGAAGACTTGAATCACACCGGCGCGCATAAAATCAATCATTGTCTGGGCGAGGCATTACTTGCCAAACACATGGGAAAAACCAAAGTTCTGGCTGAAACAGGGGCTGGTCAACATGGTGTCGCCCTGGCCACTGCATGTGCTCTCGTTGGCATTGATTGTGAGATACATATGGGAGATATCGACATTGAGAAACAACATCCCAATGTCACAAAAATGAAAATCCTCGGATGCAAACTTGTACCGGTAACACGAGGAACGAAAACATTAAAAGACGCGGTCGATAGTGCCTTTGATGAATACCTGCGTGACCCGGTCAACTTTTTCTATGCCATCGGCTCTGTCGTGGGTCCTCATCCCTTTCCCATGATGGTCAGGGATTTCCAGTGTGTTGTAGGTAAAGAGGCCAGACAACAATTTCTGGAGCAATACGGGAAATTACCGGATGTTCTCATGGCGTGTGTTGGTGGTGGTTCAAATGCAATTGGGCTGTTCACAGCCTTTTTAGAAGATGAATCTGTTGAACTCATTGGTGTAGAACCAGCTGGCAAAGGACTGGACACCTCTGAACACGCCGCAACATTGACCCTGGGAAGCAAGGGGGGTTTGCATGGCTTTGAGTGTTATATCCTGCAAGACGAAAAGGGAGAACCTTTGCCTGTTTATTCCATCGCATCCGGTCTCGATTATCCGGGGGTCGGTCCACAACATTGCTACCTGAAAGATATTGGACGGGTCAAATACGTAACGATTGACGACAATGAGTGTCTTGATGCCTTTATGACACTCTCACGCACCGAAGGTCTTATCCCGGCACTTGAAAGTGCGCACGCAGTGGCATATGCAATGAAAGTGGCGAAAGATCTTGGAGAGGATAAAACCATACTCATCAACCTTTCCGGAAGAGGAGACAAAGATGCAGATTTCGTGGCTGACAAATTAAATTTGTAACTCACGATTCATAGATAACAGTAATATTACTTTAATTTAACGGTCTATCGAATGAACCACCTTTTTTATGTCCATGGATGGACTGGTCGAAAATTGCTCCTGCATTTTCGACACTTCCACCATCCGTGGCGGTCGTATGTCGCATAAGGACACGACTACATGGATCTCGGTACCACTTGAGGGGTGAGAGCACGACGCCAGGGAAGGCGGAGGTAAAGTAATGCCGGGAGCAATTACCGAGAAACGGCGATTTAAAGACAAGTATTTATTTTATTTAATAAATGTTTAAGTGCCTGGCCACGATGACTGAGTTGATTTTTTATAACGGGTGATAATTCAGCAGAAGTACAATCATGCGTTGGCACATAAAACATCGGGTCATAACCAAAACCGTGTTCACCACATGGATCGGTAATAACATAACCATCCCAAATGCCCTGTGTAATTATCGGGGTCGGATCTTCTGCATATCTAAGAAAGACCATTAAACAAACAAATCGCGCCTTACGATCCTCTTCGTTTAATGGTTTTATATCTTCGATAAGTTTATTGAGATTATCTTCATCACTGGCATCACTTCCGGCATAACGTGCTGAA
>CAYMPA010000127.1:0-8393 GCA_964392105.1 uncultured Enterobacteriaceae bacterium | reverse complement strand
AACATAAATACATAAAAGGAATACACATGGATCTCAAATCAGTCGTTCAGAACACAAAAGACATTTATATGACAGACAGTAGTCTATCTACCTTGCTTGATTTCGAGCGAGTGCTTGACGAGGTTGATCTTTATGCCTTTCGGAACTGGTTGAACGGTGAACTTGTTTCTGGCCCACTCATTGAAAAATACTGGGTTACATGCCAGTTTATGTATCCGTACAAGATGATGCCAGACCCAAAAGGCGCCAGTCGATTATTAGATTACAATTGTAAAATCTCGTACGAAGAAGATCACCTAACTTACCCGGTGAAGGTTGAATCCCAAGATGATTTTGAAGATGGAACGAAACTTCCAAAAAAACAATCCAAAAAAGTATGGATTGTCACAATCCGTATACCTAAAGATTTGCTAACAGATATCCGCCAAGGCTTCTTAGAGCTTGAAGGGAAGCAAGTCGACATGGCTGATTTGGATCAAGCATATGAGCAAGATCTTGATGAAATGGGTGCCGTAGAAGGTAACGTTAATAAAGACGTCAATGATGAGATAGACTTGGATTTGGAACTGTAATGAAAATTAATGAAATTGCGCTCAAATACACCGATCAGAAGATGGAATCAAAAGATGCATAATTTTAATGAACCGTTAACAGAAGGATTGAAGGAACAAGAGCTTCGGGACCTAGTTCACAATGAAATTCATATTGATGAGTTTCAAGCTAAAATGGGCAACGATAGTGATATTATTGTTTTGTCATTCAAAATCAAATACAAAGCTGCCGCACAGGATTTTGAAAAATTTCTTGAAAAGGGATATAACTTTGTTTTGGATGCCGAAACAAGTAAATCAGAATATGCCAACGGTTGGTATCTAGTTTTTGTTGAGATAAGACGCAGGCTTGGCTTCACTACACAGCTATTGCGAGTTCTATCGGATTTAAAAAATATTACGAATGTAACTAACTGGCGCTTTACGTATGGCGCAAGCAAGAAACGAAACACAAACGTTTGGCCAATAACTGGGCAAAATTTGAACAAAATTGTACCACTTAGCCCGAAGCGATATCGCGAAGTGTATGCTCAAGAGAAAGAACACCAAAGCGATTTGGATTCGTTATTGATGGCGTCAAATGTTAATTTAAATAAGAATCTCGAGATAACAGAATCGGATATTAATATGCGAATATCTGCCGGGCTACCTGTCAGTAAATATATTAATAAATCGGGTAGAAATTATCGCTAAAGCATTCAGAACGCATAAATACTATACGCAGATAACTGCTAGAAAAAGGAAAATTAAATGGAAATGATTTCAGGTTTGTTAAGTCAATTTGTACACACAGAATGGGTAGTTTGGGCAACCGCTATCGTAACAGCGGCAGGAGCAATCACAGCCGTTACTCCAACACCAAAAGACGATGCTATTGTAGCTAAAGCTTATAAGGTATTGGATTGGCTCGCTCTTAATGTGTTGAAAGCTAAAGACAAAGGCGACGACACAACGCCACCAGCAGCTTAACAATGTTAAGTAAAATATTTGGCGCCTTGATGAACAGCATTGTCAACGGCCTTCTTAAAGTGTTTGAAAGCAATAAGAAGGAGGCAGTGGATGTTCAACGAGGTGTCGATACAGTCGTGAAGGAACAGTTGAAAGATGAAGCAGAGAAAGCAACCCGTGCCAAAGAAGTCGCTAAGGACGTTCGCCGTTCTAGCGATGATGACCTTGATGACGGCATGCGCTCCCCAGATTCGCGTTGATGATGTAGTTTCGAATGGTTGCGCTTGGGTAAGTGATTTGTATCTTACAGAAGCTTCCATCAAAGCATTGCGCGATGCACAAGTGGACCATCCCGAAGTTAGAATGGACAGAGAAATGATCGTAACACATAATCGGTTATACGAAGAAAACTGTCCACCTACCCCAAAAAAAGTAAAATAAATTAAAGAAGGGCGGTTTTTCCGCCCTTCTTTTCCCACAGTATTTACGAGTTGAAGGTTTTATTTTTACTTGACATCGCTCGTATTCGTGCTATAATATATTATGAACAACGCACAAACAACATGGCATGCCTTGAAGGCACCAATCCTGCAAGAGCACGAGAAAGATTGCAGGAACTGTATGCACCGAGATAATAATTGGATGGATGATGAAGAACCGTGCCGAGAATGCATTGTCCGACCTGGTGTTTCGAAATGGTCATGGGGTAAATGATGCGCCATTATAATACGCTGGGCGTCCAAAAAAATGCGTCCGACAACACCATCAAGCAGGCATACAAAAAGCTTGCCAAAGAGCATCACCCGGATCTAGGTGGTTCAGAGGAAAAATTCAAACAAATCAACGAAGCATACGAGGTTTTAAAAAATCCTGAGACGCGCCGAGCGTACGATACACCAGGAATGAATTCTAGTCATATTGAAATGAACATGGATGACATATTTGAGCAGATGCTTGGTCATCAACGTTCCCAAGCTCAACGCCAATATCAGCGTAGGAATCAAGATCTTAAAATTTCATTAACGATTCAGTTAGATGATCTCGTAGATCATAGCCCGAAGGAAATCGCAGTTCGGCTCTTGAACGGTGCCCGTGAAGTCGTCAAAGTTCATATCCCTGCTACGGTTCAGTCAGGTGATACGATCCGATTATTAGGACTAGGCGATAATTCAGAAAAAGACTTGACGCGGGGCAATTTGTATGTTACAATTCATATAAAGAATCACGCCGTTTATAGGAAAATGGGGCTTGATTTACATACAACGATTAACATCGATTGTTTAGACGCAATCATTGGTAAAGACGAATTCATAACCACATTATCTGGCAAAACACTAAAGGTGAGGGTGCCACCAGGAACGCAATATGGTGATACTCTTAGTCTTAATAATGAGGGTCTAACATTTAAATCAGCAACAGGAAATATCCTCGCGAAGGTATTAGTTAGCATCCCAAGTGATTTAACTGAGCAACAAATTAATTTAATAAGAGAAATCCGGAGTTAAGTATGATTAAACCGAATCCAGCTATTGATAAGATGGTAGCCTTCGCTACAAAGTCGGCAGCGAAATTATATCATTCGCATGTCACGTTAGAGCATATGACTTTAGCTTTAATTCATGAGCGAGGCTTCAATGCCGCACTGCATGAATTGAATGTTGATTTGATATCATTAGAAGATGAAATTGTTACATACTTAACTGAGCGGACTGACATCGAATCCAAGTCAAGTGCCACTCCATTAAAGACGCACGCTCTTGAGCGTGTATTTAATCGAGCAATTACACAATCGCTTTTCACAGCAAAGGCGACATTGTCTGTATCTGATTTATATCTTAGCATCTTGGCAGAAACTAATTCACACGCATGTTATTACCTACGGAAATATATCACTGATGATGGAGAGGTTGTTAAACTACTCGATACATCAAACACTAGCATAAAAGGCAAAGGTGCTGCAGCGGCGAAAACCCTCGCCGAACATTGCGATGACCTTACTGCGAGGGCGGCAGACGGGAAAATTGATCCGGTTATTGGACGGGAATCAGAACTTCAAGAAATTGCTCAAGTTCTAGCCCGCAAAAATAAATCAAATGTCTTGATGGTAGGCGACCCTGGGGTTGGTAAAGCCCAACCGTTGTATTCTAAAATTAAGACGCCTAATGGTTGGACTACTATGGGTGATATCAAAGTAGGCGACCAAGTATCTACGCCTGATGGTAAGATTGCCAATGTAACAGGGTTATATCCGCAAGGTAAAAAGGACATTTATAGAATTAATTTTATTGATGGAAGAACCGCTGAATGTTGTGATGAACATCTATGGAATGTATGGTCGAAGGTAGATGGCCCGAAATATATTACTAAAGGTGGATATAGAAATACAAAACATTCTTGGAAGACAACTTCATTAGCAAAAATAAGAAAAAAGATGGAAACTAATAAATCCGTTGTTTTTAAAATTCCCCTGCCTTCACATCATGAAAATGATGTTGACTTACCGATGGATCCGTATCTGTTAGGATTAATGTTAGGTGATGGATGTGTCGCACCAGGTAAATGTGGCATTAGTAGTGCTGACAATGACATTATTGAATATGTAGCAGAAAATATTCCAACAGGATGTCATATAAAGCGGGCCTCTGAATATGATTGGGATATTAAAGGCCTTGGTAAAGGCAAAATACATCCATTTAAAGAATTATTTAGAACACTTGAATTGGATGGTAAGCGATCATATGAAAAGTATATTCCTGAAGTTTATAAAACCGGCTCCCTACGTCAGAAACTTGATTTAATTAGCGGGTTATTGGATACTGATGGTCACGTAAGTGAAGCCGGAGCGATTTCATTTTCAACGGTATCAGAACAGTTAGCGAATGATTTTCAAGAATTAATACGTTCTATCGGTGGAAGGGCAATATTAAAGAAATCTAGCAACAGAACGTATGAATATAAGGGTAGACAGAAGCCATGCCGTGACAGCTATTCAATTGCAGTTAGATACCGAAACCCTCGAGATTTAGTGAAATTGCCACGAAAAAGGAATTTAATTTCTGAAAATTATCAATACAAGGATTTAAAATTAGCGATTAAATCAATTGAACATATTGGGGAAGAAGAAGCCCAATGTATCATGATTGATCATCCTGATCACTTATATATTACTGATAATTACGTAGTTACTCACAATACCGCCATTGCTGAGGGGTTAGCACGGAATATCATCAACGAAGAGGTGCCAGATTATATCATTGGATGGAAAGTATTCAGTTTAGACGTTGGCTCGCTAGTAGCTGGTTCAAAATTTCGTGGTGAATTTGAAGAAAAGATCAAAGACGTTCTTGAAGCTTTGGAAACGATTGGGAAGGCAATCCTCTTCATCGACGAAGCCCACACCATGCGTGGTGCCGGCTCAGGCGACTCGAGCTCAAATGGCCCTGATTTTGCCAATATGATTAAACCTGCGCTAGGGCGTGGTGACATCAAAGTTATTGCCAGTACAACATGGGAAGAGTACAGCACTAGTTTCGAAAAGGATCACGCTTTGATGCGCCGATTCTATCGTTTGACAGTAGACGAACCCGATGCCAAGACATCTAAAAAAATATTAAAGGGACTAGCACAATATTATGTTAAGTTCCATGACGCTCAAAAAATCTCGAACACTGCTATCGATGCCGCTGTTGATTTCAGTATTCGATATCAAACAGACAAGCGTCTACCAGATAAAGCCTTAGATCTTATTGATTCCGCTTGCGCCAAACAACGCCTAGACGGAAACAAAAAATTTACAGTCACTAAAACGCATGTTTTGGCTGAATTATCCCGCATGACGGGTGTTCCGATCGCATCAATGGATGAAGCAAAATCAACCGATCTAGCATCAATTGAGCCAAATATCAAACGCGAACTATTTGGGCAAGATACAGCGTTGGACACAATCCTTGAAAAGATATTCGTTGCGAAGGCAGGATTGAAATCATTTGACAAACCGATCGGCTCGTTTATGTTCCTTGGACCAACAGGTGTTGGTAAAACGGAACTTGCCAAACAGCTTTCTAAGCACCTTCCAATGAAATTACTGCGATTTGATATGAGTGAATACCAAGAAAAACATTCGATCGCCCGTTTCATTGGCGCACCTCCAGGTTATGTTGGTCATGATGATGGCAACATGGGTGGCGGCTTGTTAATTAAAGAAATTGAACACAATCCGCACTCTATCATTTTATTTGATGAAGTTGAAAAGGGCCACCCAGATGTAATGAACGTCTTGCTTCAGTTGATGGATGAAGGTTATGTCACATCAGCTAACGGCAAGAAAGCAGATGCTCGAAATTGTGTCATTATTTTGACATCAAACTTTGGGGCTGCGGCGAATGAGAAGAATACAATTGGCTTCGGCAAAGAGCTTCAAGTGACTGGAATGGAAGACAAAGAATACGAGCAGTTTTTTGCCCCTGAATTCCGTAACCGCATCGATGCTGTCTGTAAATTCGGCAAGCTAGAAAAACCAGCAATGAAGAAGATCATCAAGAAGTTCATGAATGATCTCGATGTGCTTTTGAAGGAACGCGGTATGAAAATCCGTTCCACCCCAGCCTTGGTTGAGCATTTGATTGAAACAGGCTTTGATCCAAAAATGGGTGCCCGTCCATTATCTCGTGTTATTGACCGGGAAGTCAAGGTACCGTTATCGCGGAAAATTTTGTTTGAAAAACTTGACAAAGGCACCATAGTTGTAGTAGACTATAAAGATAAAGCAGTGAATTTTGAATTCACCTCTCCTATTCCGGTTGAAATTCTAGAGAAAGAAACAATTAATGACAAAGGTATCGTTACAGTCGATACTTGATTTGGTACAACAGCAAACTACGAATATAAAGATTTGCAATAAGTTGTACTGGAATGAGTATCCATATCGAATAGAATTCAACACCGAAGTTCCAGGAACCCGAGTAAGTAGTATGTTCGGTCGAGCATTGAAGGAACGGTTCGATGCGAAGGTTCGAGTAGAATGGAAATGGGTTCAGTGCTATGTAAGTGATTTAAGCTTACTTAAAGAAATAATTGATTATATGGCAGAACATAAACATGTTAGGATTCGATCATTTAATTATATTAATTCACTAAAAAGCATCGATGAGTTAAAGCATACAATTATATGCGACAAATACCCATATAATACGTATGAGTACAAAGTTATGTTAAGCACTAAACGCCAGCCAAGAGATGACTGTGAACGCTTCGTTAAATGGATTCAAAAATATAAAAAGGAAGGCAAGGAACCATACAAAATGGTTCAAGGATCATTAGATAATTTAAAACGTTATTCATCTTTTTATGGTGGATATATATACGTACAGGATGCCAAGCATTTGCATTTATTGTCATTCAGAGCATCAAATTTTATTCAATCAATCAAACATTACGAGGTAAAAAATGCACCAGGCACTAGCACGTGAATTAATCGAGAAACACGTATTGAAGTTTGAAACACGGATCCATACCAAAGTGAGATCAAAGGGTCTAGCAGGAGAATTCGTTACAGTCGATAAAGAGTTGATTGTCACTGATATTAACGATACAAACGGGTTAGGGTGCGCCCCCCGTGAGCCAAACATAATTTATCCATTTAATGTTTCAGATATTCGTTTATTAGAAGGTATGGCGCTCGACCGGTTAGCAAGTGTGTATGAATTAAATGAAGACGGCACCCCTAAAAAACAAGGCAAAAAGCCTGGCAGAAAACCAAAAGGAAAAGCATAAATGAGCAACCACGAACCACACCAAAATGAAGTCGCAATGGAAACAGGGAACAGGATGGTGGCCGCGGGCATGTTTCTATTCATGACGTCCGTGTCACAGGACTCAATCAAACCCGTAATTGAATGGATTATCAACGAAAATTTAGCTAAAAAGAAAAAGAAACATCTCACATTGATCATCAACTCACCCGGTGGTGATGTAAATGCATGTTTCGCTTTAATCGATACAATGAAGGGGTCTAGTATCCCCATTCATACAATTGGCGTTGGCATGATTGCTTCATGCGGGTTGTTGATGTTCATCGCCGGTGAAAAGGGACAACGGGTACTGACGCCAAATACAAGTATTTTGTCACATCAATACAGTTGGGGTTCAGTCGGTAAAGAGCACGAACTATATTCAGTCAACAAAGAATTTGAGTTAACTTCGGCCCGTATGATGGATTTATACGTTAAATGCACCGGATTAAACGAAAAGAAAGTTCGCGAACATCTGTTGCCACCATCAGATGTGTGGCTCTCAGCAAAAGATGCCAAAAAACTAGGTATCTGTGATAAGATTAAGGCAACATATTAATGATTTCAGCAATTCTAGCTATCTCCGAAAATAACGCAATCGGTAACGAAAACGGGTTGCCATGGCCTCATATCCCAGAAGATATGAAGTGGTTCAAGGAAACCACCAAAGGCCAAATTGTCGTTATGGGTCGCAAGACGTGGGGGAGCCTCGGAGTTCTCAAGCCGTTGCCAGATCGTGATAACTACGTTGTCACCTCGCAACCAATTAAGAATTTTCCAGGGGCTGTGGGGGTATTACATGGCGATGATCTCAGCAGTGCTTTGCGATTGATTGAGAAAACTGCTGGAGACCGTGAGGTCATCGTCATGGGTGGCGCCGAAATTTATAGCCAATGTTTCCAAGCATGTGATACGTTGCGGATCGCTCGGGTGTATGGTGAATACACGGGTGACACATTCTTGGACTTAGATCCAGTGTTGCATGATTTTAAGAAAGTTCAAGTTGATGATGTCCCTGGTGTGTGCGAATTCCAACGTTGGGAGAGACAGAAATGACCGCAGTTGAATGGGAAGCTCGTTTTAGAGAACGCCTAGATCAAATGAG
>CAYMPA010000126.1:0-8413 GCA_964392105.1 uncultured Enterobacteriaceae bacterium | reverse complement strand
TTCACACGACACCATAAATGACTATAAGAACATATGAGGTTATTGCGCCCTACAGTCAGGCTCGTAAAGGCCTGAAAGTTCGCCAGAATTTCCAGACACTTTTAAACGGAGACTTTTGTCTCTATTTTTTCTCTTTTTTAATTTCCAGGTAGTTCGTTGTGATTTAAAAATTATCTTTAAAAGATCTTTATAAAACCCCCTTTTACAAACGCATCGCAACAATAAATTTCACAGCGAACTAGCAAAATTGCGATTAGAGACTTTTGGGTATTTTCAGTTTATTTTTTAAATTATGGTTCGCTATGCGGGGCCAATAGTCCCTTAAATATGCTGTAAGCTGCTGAATTCTTGAAGAATCATAGGTCTACTGCGGAGACACTCCGCAGAGACCAGACTGTATGGCGGAGAGAGAGGGATTCGAACCCTCGATACGCTATTAACGTATACACACTTTCCAGGCGTGCGCCTTAAACCACTCGGCCACCTCTCCGGTACCGGTTCTATTAGAGGCTGCGAAGATTAAAGAATAATGTCTATTGATGCAATGTGTACTTAATAACTTAAAGTGTTTGAGTACGGTTTTTTGATTTTGCTTTTTGGAGATGCGCAATGAGATTTATCTCACCACGACTAAGATCACAGGTGGATAACATTTCATCTTCTGTGGCGCCACGATTAAACAAGGCAATTGCCTGCTTATAACCGGTACTGTCATGCTCACCCACTTCCAGTTTGTCCTGGCGATCAGTGATGTTTCGAAACTGGTGTTGATATGAATGTAATCGTTCAGAAATTCCTCGACTACAGGACAGCAAGGCATTCAATTCTTCATTTAATTGATTTAACTGTCGATGTTGATTGTGTGCTTTATTACGCAGACGTAACGTTGAAATCACCAACAACATTACAACAACACTCAATAATAACGGGATAAAATTATAAAGAAGTTCGAGATATGCAAAATTCATGTCGTTATGCCTTATTACTAATACATTAAATATTGACATATAGGTGAGGTATACCATCCCTGGTATACCTCATGACAGAGACACATTACCTTTTGAGTTGTATCCAAGCTGCTCTCCCTGAGTAGCTCTGTCATCTTTTATATGTACTCGTTTATATGTCCTTTAGAATCACCCTCTTCCGGATTCGGTGCATTTTTGTCCTTCTTTTTCTTGCCATTTTCCTTTTTGGAAGAATCTTTATTTACTGGTCTTATCGGAGTTGGTTGAACCAGTGGTTTTATTGTACCTAGGTCAGACATTTGTCTGCATGGATTCTAAAACCCACTAACCGCATCCCACTCACTTTCTGAGAGCACTTTATTTACATCGACCAGGATCAAGATGTCATCACCTGTACTATGTACACCCTGGATGTATTTAGAACTTTCATTGTCTTCACCCAGATTTGGTGTTGATTCAATTTCAGAGATTCTTAGATTCACAACTTCTGCAACACTATCAACCAAAATACCAATCACTTGATTATCAACCTCAGTAATAACAATTCTGGTCGAATCATCAGGTTCTTTCTGAGACAGACCGAAACGTTTTCGGGTATCGATGACCGTTACAACATTACCACGAAGATTAATAATACCCATCACATAATCTGGTGCCCCAGGAACTGGGGCAATTTCAGGTAAACGAAGTACTTCCTGAACCTGCATCACATTAATTCCATAGATCTCTTCATCCAGTTTAAATGTGACCCATTGAATTACTTCATCACTTGCCTTGATACCGTGGTTATTCATTGTCGCGCTCATCACCCTTTCCTCTTATTTTGCAATATGCTTGTCCACTGTCAAAATTTCGTCTATAAGACTTATTTGTACTGATACCTGCACGAGCCATGCCAATTATTGGTGATTTCCACCAGGATAATCAGTTTTTGATAGATTCTAATCATCTGAATTATCAGTACTTAATCTAATAAATGCACTATTTAAGCCAGTTCAGGTAGGATTGGGGATTCTACGTGGAAAATGATAAATAATAGTGTTCTGTAGGATGAATTCCACATTCATATTTACCTGAAAAGATTAACAAATAAGGAAAAAATAATATGGCAACGGGTAATTACTTACATCTTGATGAAGTTAAGGAGTACTTGGCAAAAATCAAGGACAGTTGCGCGCGTATTTATCGACCCGGAATGTCTATACAGGGACCACTACAATATATTCTTGACTGGACTGGTGATAAAAATGTGCTGATCGGTGCCGCAACCATTTCAATACTGGTATCCATCTGGTCTTTTGCATTATTTGCCAATTTTTTTGCATTTGTCTTTTCTTTAGCTGCATCAGCAATAATATTTATTGGCGCAAAAATATTCTTCTATAAACCAAAAGAATATTCCGTTGAGCTTGATGGAGAAAACACGATCCTGTCTTTTGTAAAAGATGTTCATGTAAATGGTGAAAGCGAGATCGTTATACATTCTCAACCCGGCTACGGAAAGGAAAAAGATACATTTGTTGTTCTGCAATTATTTGACTCAATTTCAATTCTGGATTGTCGAAACATAACATCAGTCACAGATAAAAGTTATCGTGATATCGCAATCACATTTTTTCACCCTGTTGAAGGTATATATTCAATAAGTGCTTCTTCTAAAGATGGAGAGGTGATTTTTGAAGTCATTGAACAAACAGCTGATCAATGTCGTGTAAAATTTCTGAATCCGGTTCGTAAGATCAACAGGCTGGACTTTATACCATCTTAAAAAATAAATTAATAATTATTGTTTAAAGACTCCACAAAAGGCATTGCTGCTACTTGCTGATACAAGTTGTCGATATTAACTATAGGGCACAGATATTCTGTAACAACACCTGTAAACATTGGATTGTTAAAACTGGCCCTGTTCCAACGAACATCTTCCGAATCCAGTGTTATCATCTGGCTTACATCATCACAAGCCAGTGCGTAACACCCATTCTCCATAACGATGACATAATCAATATGATGAGTATTGTGTTGCATTGATTGTTCGTTATCAATAGAAGTATTTTCATCGATCAGGCTAAACAGATCAATTACAGCAACAGATTGTTCTCTTAATGTAATCACACCATGAAATGCTTCAGCGTCCAAAGGTATCCGGGTTATTTTTTCATTAACTCGCTCAATATAGGAAACTGACATAGCCGGGATCATAAGATTCATTCCAGCTGATTTAACAAACAAACATTCAAATGGTTTTTGCCCCCACAAGGGTATTATTGGCTGCTCAGTATTTTCTTGTTTAGCTTCAGTATCGCAATCTTCTAATTCAGAAACGAGTGTGTCATTTAATTCTTCAGTTTCAAGCCTGGTTTCTGTTTTGATTTCCGGTTCATCTTGTATAAAAAGTCCTTCTATATATAGGCTCAGATCCAGACTTGAATCCAACTGTGTTTTATCAATGAACATAATCGTTAAGCCGTTTCTTGTAACTCATCCATTGTTGCAACTGAATCTGCCATTAATAACTTGAGCAAGACCCGGTAAGCCTTTACCCCATGTGACTCCGGATACAGGAATGATACAGGTTTTCCCATGCTGCTGGCTTCACGAAACTTGGTATCAACCGGGATATATCCCTGCCATAAACGATGGTGATATTCTTCTTGCAAGTGATACAGGCTATCTAATGAAGCACGGGTACGACGATCGAACATTGTCGGGACAATGACAAAATCAAGACTTTGTTTACCTGACATAACGATCATTTTTAATGTATTTAATATACGTTCAAGACCTTTAATGGCCAGGAATTCAGTTTGTACAGGAATAATCAACCTTTCACATGCAGCTAGCGCATTTATCATTAATATTCCTAATGTAGGTGGACAATCAATCAAAACATAATCGTAATGACTGCTATAAGGCTGTATTGCATCTTTAATTACCAAGCCCATGCCTTTTGTCATTCCAGCTTGTCGATCCAGTGAAACTAATGATGTACATGCCGGCAATAAATCAATATTTTTTATTCCTGTGCGACAAAGCATGGATGCTAATGGTGTCCTTTTGGCACTGATCTTCTTTTGAAATAAGGAATAAACACTCTCATCGATTGAATCCGGGTTATATGAAAAATAACTGGTCAATGACCCATGTGGGTCAAGATCAATCAATAAAACTTTATAGCCTTTCTGTGCAAGCAAGCCCGCAAGTGTTACTGTCGTGGTAGTTTTACCAACACCACCTTTTTGATTTGCTATCGTCCATACATTCATTGTTCTGTACTTGTATTATGTGTTGCTTCGATTGTTTCTCTTTCATCCGGCACCGTCGGGATAATAATCATCACACGCCGGTTTTGTTGTCTCCCTTCTTTTGTTGAGTTATCTGCTACAGGTCGAAACTCTGCATAACCCACTGCGGACATGCGTGTTGGGTCTATCCCTTTACGCATAAATAAATGTACAACGCTGGCAGCCCTGGCAGCGGACAATTCCCAATTTGAAGGAAATGTAGTTGTTGTAATGGGTTGATTATCAGTAAACCCTTCAACCTGAACAGGGTTATTAAATGTTGAAAATATTGTTGCCAGGTTTGAAAGTACCGGGATTGCTTTAGAAACCAGACGTGCATCCCCACTTGGAAATAATATCTGGCTTTTAATCTCGACTTCAATTGCCTTATCCGTGTTGTTAACACTGATTAATTGCTCATCGATAAACGGAAAAAGTTCATATCGAATATCATCTGCAATCTCTCCCAGACTTTTCTTGACACGATCCTGTTCTTTAACCGGTTCTGCAATCTCTTCAGCTTGTTCGTCATGTTCTGCCAAAACTTCTTCTTTAATACCTTCAATCTTCTCTGCTTTTATTGTGCCTTCTGCCTGTTCATAAGGGAGACTTTGCTCAATGGGTAAATCAATGGGGCTTGGAGCAAATGTAGATTTCACACCCGTTGTATCAAAGGCCTGTATTAAAGAATCTGATAGCACCCGATATTTACCTTCGCTCACAGATGAGATGGAATACATGACGACAAAAAAGGCGAACATTAAGGTTATAAAATCAGCATAGGACACCAACCAACGGTCATGACTGACCTCATCATCGTGATTGTTACGCTCACGACGCACTTGGTAAGAACCTAATTGATAAAGCCATAAAGACGGGACTGTATAATGCGAGGATTATCGCCCTCGGCAATACTAACAATGCCTTCAATAAGCATTTCCCGGAATTGAATTTCTTCTTGTATAACACTTTTTATCTTGTTTCCTATTGGAATAAACAAGAGGTTGGCCATGGCAACCCCGTATACAGTAGCTACAAATGCAACTGCTATGCCACTTCCGAGTTGGGTAGGATCGGCCAGATTTCCCATCACATGGATCAATCCCAGAACCGCCCCGATAATGCCAATTGTCGGCGCATAGGCGCCCATGCCTTCAAATACCTTTGCTGCCTGTATATCGAGTTTTTCTTTACTGATCATGTCAATCTCCATTGTGGCCCTGATTGATTCCGGTTCATGACCATCAACCAACATTTGCATACCTCTGCGGATAAAAAGATCCGGTTCTTCATCAATCAGGTTTTCCAAACCTAACAGTCCTTCGCGACGTGCGACATCACTCCAACGTACGATACGTTGAATTGAATCATCGAGTGGTAATTGAGGGGGCTTGAATACCCATGAGATCAACTTCATGGCATGTAGAAATACGACCAGGGGTGATTGCAACATGATTGCGCCGAGTGAACCACCCAGCACGATAATTAATGCCGGACCGTTTAGAAGGGTTGTGACATGTCCACCATCAAGATACTGACCTAATAGTATTGCACCAACACCAATTATGATGCCAATAACACTTAAGATATCCATTGGTCATCGACCCGCATTTTGCACGAGTTGGTTAGATAATCACGCCGGATTGGTGCGTTATGCGTGGCAGAATAATTGATCCTGCATGTTCTGCACTTCCGCCGTCCATGGCGGTCGTGCTCGTGACTGACAAATTCGCCGGGAGCGAATTTGAACAGCAGAGCGAAGCGACGCTGGCCCTGAAAGGGTGGAGGGCAGGATGCCCGGAATAAATCATAGCCATAGCTCTGGTGGAGGGAGCATGTGCGTGCATAACGTGCCAGGACCAGTGATTGCTCGCCAAGCAACATGTTGTATAAAAACGAAATCATTTCAGTAATTGCTAATACTTCCACCAAAGAAGAAACTACTTGGTAAGACTTTAAGCGTACTCGTGCAATATGTGGGTTAATGCCGTGCAAGAGACATTCCTATCTCATCAACCGACATTACCTTGTCTGCCAGATTTTCTTTCACTACTGCCATTGGCATGCCATAGACAACACAAGATGCTTCATCCTGTGCCCAGACGGTTGCCCCTTTTTCCCGAAGTAATTTTGTGCCATTACATCCATCACTTCCCATTCCTGTTAAAACGATGGCCAATACCCTGCCACGATAGTCCTCAGCAATTGAATTAAATGTGATATCAACGCTTGGTTTATAAGTTGTTGCTACAGGTTCATCTTCAATACTGATTATGCTGCCACGACCGTTTTTTTTCAGTCGCATTTGTCTTCCACCAGGCGCAATATAGGCGGTGCCAGGTTTAAGTTGATCGCCATCTTCAGCTTCCTTCACATTGATCGCACAAAGTTTATCCAGACGTTCAGCAAAGGCCCCGGTAAAACTGGCCGGCATATGTTGTATCAATAATATTGGTAGAGAGTAATTTTCTGGCAAGGTTTTCAATACTTTCTCAATCGCAATAGGGCCACCGGTTGATGCTCCGATCACTGTAAGTTGATATCCTCGAGAACTGGTTGTTCGAGTAGATCGTAATGTTGGTGGTATTTTGACTTTTGGTATATCAGTTATTGATTTTTTTCTTGCTAATGAATTAACACGTTCACACAGTTTTTTTACTGCTTCCTGGCGATCAGCAGCAATATCTTCAAACTTCTTGGGCAAGAAATCAGATGCACCAGCATCTAATGCTTCAAATGTTGCCTTGGCACCTTCATGGGTTAAGGATGAAAACATCAAGATAGGCGTGGACTTTGTTTCACGGATTTTTCTTACCGCACTGATGCCATCAAGCCGTGGCATCTCAATATCCATAGTAATAATGTCAGGATCAAGCTTATTTGCTTTTTCGATCGCTTCCAGGCCATCAACGGCCTGTCCTATGACTTCGATATTCGGATTCGACGAGAGGATTTCAGTAAGCCGACGACGAAAAAAACTGGAGTCATCAACAACAAGTACTTTTATCACAATAAACCACCATCACCTTTCCAGTTTCCATGTAAAGTTAACACCCGTTTTCATTTATGTTATTTCTAATAACCACTATTGGCCCTGGACTGGATAAGACTGGGCAAATCAAGGATAAGTGCAATATTGCCATTACCTGTGATAGTCGCACCAGCCAGTCCTTTTGTTCCTTGTAATAGTGCACCTAATGGTTTAATAACAACTTCTTCACGCCCAACCAGCCTATCGACTAATAAGCCGACATGATTTGTACCAATAGTGACAACAACAACATGTGCCGTTCTACCTTCATAGGCATCAATGTTATTGGTTAACCAGTTACTCAGGTAAAACAATGGTACAGGTTTGCCCCTTACAATTATTACCTTACGACCATCAACAACATTTACTTTATTCATATCCAATTCGAGGATCTCGTTAACATTAACCAAAGGCAGGGCAAAAGTTTGTTGTTCATCGCCAAGTTTAACCATTAACGTAGGCATTATTGCCAGTGTTAATGGGACCTTGATAGTTATGGTTGTTCCTTTACCTTGCTTTGAATCAATATCAATAATGCCATTCAATTGATTGATACGCGTTTTAACCACATCCATACCTACACCACGACCAGAAATATCTGATATTTCCTTTTTGATAGAGAAACCTGGCAAGAAGATCAGGTTAAATATTTCTTTATCGTCCAGTCTTGATATCGCATCCTCATCCATCAAGCCTTTTTCAATTACATTTTTACTTAATCCTTCAGCATCGATACCAGCCCCATCATCAGCAATGGTCAATAAAATATGATCACCTTCCTGTTCAGCAGATAGAACGACTGTTCCCTGTTTTGGTTTGCCCGCAGCTTTACGTACATCTGGCATTTCAATACCATGATCAACTGAATTACGCACCAAATGGACCAAGGGATCGGCCAGGGCTTCAACCAGATTTTTATCAAGATCGGTTTCTTCACCAATCATCTCTAATACGACATCTTTCTTTAAACTTCGTGCCAAATCTCGAACGACTCTTGGGAATCGGCCAAAAACCTTTTTGATCGGTTGCATTCGTGTTTTCATTACTGATGTTTGTAAATCAGCAGTAACCACATCCAGGTTACTTACTGTTTTACTCATATCATCATGACCAATCTCGGCTTCAAGTGT
>CAYMPA010000125.1:0-8457 GCA_964392105.1 uncultured Enterobacteriaceae bacterium | reverse complement strand
CTATTTACAAACGCAACTTCAATTCTCATGAAATCTATGGGACAGCACTGATATTATTAATAATAATCAAAATGATCCAACACAGCGGGCTAAAGTATGGTTTGAGATTAGATATGGCTCTAATGGTATTGACCAGCTTCGCCGTAATAGGGAGTCTGAATTATTCGGTTTATATGATAATGGCACCGGACCAGGATCAGAAGAAGAAGCCAAGGCAGTAGTATATTACTTGAGAAAAAATGAATCAGCGATTGTAAACTATGCTGCCACGTATGGACTTAATTTATCGACACATTTTGATCCTCATTTTAATCCAGCAAAGAACTTATTAATTGGATTATATAGCCAAGGTAATCCCATTGACGATGTCATCGTTGGTATAAATAGTAACTATGAAGATACCTCAGGTGCTGCGCTTGGTGATGGGGACAACATAACTGGAACAGCCAGTAATGAATTAATTTTAGGTCAATCAGGTGTTGACGATATACAGGGTGGTATGGGAGATGACGTCATTCTTGGTGAAACGGGTGATGATAATCTTAATGGTAATGAAGGTGAGGATATACTAATAGGTGGTATTGGGGATGATCTCCTTGATGGAGGGATTGACACCGATCAAGATGAACTTAAAGGCGGGGATGGTTTCGATATTTATTTTGCCAGTGCTAATGACATTATTGATGATTCAGACAAAAGCGGGATTATAGTTTTTAAAGATAGTGATTTAACCGGTGGCACAAGAGAAGCAACCGATCCACCTGATCAGTATTTAAGTACAAATGGCAATTATCAATATAATTTAAGCGGCACAACACTTACTGTTACACACCTTCCAAGCTCAGAATTAATTACCATTGAAAATTTTGATCAAGTTAATAATGACTTGGAAATTGTATTGGGAGTCCAGTTACCCCCAGCTCCTGGTGTAACTATTACCGAACGTTTTAATGGTAACTTTACACACGTTACAGATAGCGGTGATGATTTTTTAAGATACTTAGCTAACATTAATTCTTTATCGATTACAAGAGAGGGTAATGATGTAATTGCATTCAGTGGTGCCGCTGTTGGAAATCACACAATATATTCTGGAGAGGGGGATGATCGCATTACTTATAGTCATTCAGGTGGCGAATTAAAAGTTGGCAATATCATTGGAGATGTATATGCCGGAAATGGAAATGACATTGTGTCTTATACAGTCAATATTACGGGTGACGTCATTGTTAATGTTGATTTGGGAGATGGAGATGATATTTTCGCTGACAATATTATTAATGCAAATAGTTATACTGCCAATTTAGATCTGGGAACCGGAAACGACATAGTATCTTTAGATGGCGGTGACTTTACAATCACAAATGATTCTGGAAATAAAACAATTAGCGTGAGTGAAGGTACCGCGAATATAACACTTGGAGATGGACATCATAATATAACTGTTGGACAAAAAATGGATGCAATAATCAATACGGGTGAAGGTAATGATATTATTACCGCAAACCAGACTGGCAGTACGATTGTTGCCTCATTGAAAGGCGGTGATAATCAGTACACTACAAATAACACACAAATTCCTGATTTAGATAGCACTCATATTATCACTGCCGGAGACGGTAATAATACCATTGTTGTAAAAGGAATATCTGCTAATGTCACTTTAGGTAATGGTACTAATGGGGTCACATTCCAAGGTGCAACAGGTTATCAACTGGAGACGGGTAGTGGTAACGATTTTTTGAGTGTTTCTACAAGCGGGGGTGGTGATGCAGACTTGGGAAGTGGTAACAATATTATTTCGGGTGGCTTTTTAGGAGAACCTACTCCACCATTAGGTAGTATTAATAATGTAACAACAGGCTCTGGAGATGACCAATATTTAAATCTTAATAGAAATTTTAATATAAATTCGGGTAATGGAAATGATACGTTTAGTATTATTGGAGGAAGTAGCTCAATTACCTCAACATCAGGTATTTCAAGCGTTACGATTTCAGGTGGCCAAGGACATAATATAAATTTGTTGGGTTCTGGAGATGTTGGATTAGTTATTATAGGGGGGAATAATATTTCGGTTAATGTTGGAGGCGGTACTAATACAATTAGTGTGTCTGGTAATGCCTCTAATGTTTCTATTGATGCAAGTCAAGGCAACAATAACAACGTAACAATTGATGGCTCATCCACAGGCGTTGCCATTATTTATGGTGATGGGAATGATGATGTACTCTTTTCATCATTATCTGATGACGTTATCGATCTTGGTAATGGCAATAATAAATTCAGAGACAATACTTCTGCTATTAATAACTTGACGATTACATCTGGTTCTGGAAATGATGAATTTACAATGTCTTATGGTGTTTATAATTTAGTTACAGGTGCTGGTGATGATATTGTTAATTTGAATAATGTTACCACCGGGAGTTTTGTCGATGTTGGTAGTGGTAATGATATTGTAGACAGTTCAAATGGTGGTAGCACTGAAATTATAGGCGGTGCAGGAGCAGATGATTTGACTGGGTCAAATCAGAATGATGTTATCAATGGTGGCATAGGCAATGATATAATCAGAGGTAATGATGGTGATGATCTTCTTATTGGAGGAAGTGGGGATGATCTTATAACTTCTTATTTCGGCACCAATACTCTTATTGGTGGAGATGGTAACGATATTCTTTCTGTTCAATTCGGTTCCAACACTTTAGATGGAGGACAGGGGGATGATAGATACGAATTAACTGTTTCTGGTTTAAATAATAGTATTAGTGATTTATCAGATGTTGGCGAGGAGAATACATTGGCCCTCTTCAACGGGCTTAGTAGTGATAGTTACTCATTGCGTTTTAATTCCAATCAACTTGTTCTGAGATACGATATTCCAAATATCGAGATACTTTTAGACAATTTTAATAAGGACGATGTGCTTGGAACAAGAGCAGTGCAGTTTTATGAATTTGTTGATGGAGTCACATTGACTTATGAACAATTGGTTAGCCGAGGGTTCACGTTTATTGGTACAGGTGGGAATGATACATTAGAAGGAACTAGTATAAATGATACCTTATCTGGATCATCAGGCGATGATTCACTAACGGGTGGACTAGGAAACGATTCTCTTGAAGGTGGGATAGGCAATGATACCTATTTTTATAATGTGGATGATGGCCTAGATTCTATTCAAGAAGATGGTGGGATTGATAAGATCATTTTCGGAGCAGGTATTAATCAAAATAATATAAGAGTTACAAAAGATACTGACACTGATGAAGTCATATCAATTCGTTTCTTGGATAGTAGCGGAGTAGAGATTCCAGGCCAGGGTATTGATATTGATATATCAAGCGGTGTAAGTAATTCTCCTGTTGAGACAATACAATTTGCAGATAGCACTGTAGTTAATATTGATGATATTGCTTTAATTCCCATTATTGGCACAACCGGCAATGACTCATTAACGGGCAGTTCAAAAGCAGAATTATTTCTGGGTGATGATGGTAACGATAAAATAACAGCTCGCAGGGGTGATGACTTTCTAGTTGGTGGAAATGGAGATGATTTATTAAAAGGAGGTAATGGTGATGATATTTTATCTGGTGGTATTGGAATAGATATAATGGAAGGCGGCAAAGGTGATGATACCTTTTACTTTGGTCGAAATGATATTTTAGACACAATTAAAGAAAGTAGCGGAACAAATGATCAAGTACAGTTCTTCAGTGCCAACCATGATGAGTTATGGTTTTGGCAAGAAAACAAAAATCTAAATATAGGTATCAGGGATACATTTGACTGGTTAATAATAGAAGACTGGTATAAAAATGATTCCAGGAAAGTCGAAGTTTTTACAACCAACGATGATGGTTACACTTTGTTAGAAAACCAAGTTCAGCAGCTTGTTGATGCTATGGCTGTTTTTGATGTTCAAGCTGCGGGTGATTTGAACATTGATCAAACTACAGTTGATAATGTTTTACCTGTAATTGCTGCTGCCTGGAGCCCTTAAAGGTGCTCTAGGCATTATATGTAAATCATGGTGAGAGTTTATCTCACCATGATTTAATATTTTCTTCAGTTATTGATATCAAGTGGTCTGGCGATCAAATGTGACACAATGTGAACATTGTGATTTAATCGTTTTTAAATGCATTCCATCACGATATTCGTAAATCACTGTTAAGGTTAAAATTTTAGACGGAATTTAGATAGTCAGCAAAAGGAGCTTGCTTATGCCGCATTTGTGTATGTCTTTTAATTCCACCCATACTCGCATAATCAGTTATGTGCAATTTGGAAATATCAAGTTGATTTATACGTGATTACGTATATCATTGTTTATGAAATCATTGAAGTTTGTTGGAAATTCACTGAATGAAATTCGAGAATTTCCAGAACAGATAAAACGGGAAACAGGCTATCAGCTTAGCCAGATCCAATTAGGTTTCGAGCCTTCAGATTGGAAACCAATGCGCAGTGTTGGTCCCGGTGTTCGGGAAATCCGACTACATAAGGATGGTGAATTCCGGGTGATATATATCACCCAATTACATGAAACTGTGTATGTATTGCATGCATTTTATAAGAAAACACAAAAGACACCGAAGAAAGATATTGATTTAGCCAAGGCACGATTAAAACTCATTTAAGAGAAATAATCATGAGCAAAAAAGATAAGCAGAATTTGATTAATGAATCTACCGGAAATGTATTTACCGATTTGGGTTTTGAACGAGTAGAAGCCGAAAATCTGTTGGTACGTTCCAAGTTAATTGCGGCAATTAAATCCTATATAAAATCTGAAGGTATTACTCAGGGAGAGGCAGCGAAACGATTTAATGTTTCGCAACCTCGTATTAGTGAAATTTACCAAGGTAAAATTGACCTATTCTCAGTTGATAAACTAATTAATATGTTGGCGCGTGTGGGACAGCATGTTGAAGTAAGCATCCACAAAGCAGCGTGATACTTTTATTATTAGAATAATAATAAAAGACAGTGAGCACTTGTACAGTATTTTGCTGAAATATTAATTCAGAAACGCATGAATTACCAAAGTCTTGTTTTTTCTTCCGTATTGGTATCAAGTGGTCTGGCGATCAATCCAGTTTGTGTGAGGGATACGGAGTATGATGCATTATCTGACATGGGCAGATAAGTCGCACTGCCATAATAGGCATCTACCCAGGGCAACCACCGTTTATAGTTATTAATTAATTTCCAGTAATCGATTTCATCACTTGGTCCAAGTGAATAAACAGTTCGTGTTTTTTGATGTTCATCTTCGATATCGGTATACCGTCCACTTATTCTTTCCAAACGGTACTGTGCATTCAATCCTAATATCTGTGCCCAACCTTGCCATTTAATAACACGAGCATCTATTTGCCATTCATCGCCTTTGATTAAAAATTCATCAACTTCATTATTATCTTGATATGAAATTTCTACCTGGAATCGTTGCTTATCAACTTGTTTAAATCTTAGATCAGCAATGGCTTGTTCATAGGTCAATCGATCATAACTGTACAGGTTTATAGCTATGGAAAGAAATAGCATTCCTGCAAGCAACAGGGAAATACCAGACAGACTCTGGATGCTTGCGATAATAATCTTACCCCTTATAAATCGTCTTAAACCAAGCGCAATAAATACCAGGCTCAGGAACAGTAATATTCCTACGATGCACAAAATCCGGTAGTCCAGATTCAAGGCGTTTTCAAGGCTGAATAGCTGGCTTAACATCATTCAAAAATATCTGGAAATTGAGTTATAGGGTTAAAATGGTTTGTCTTTTATAGGCAACACTACTGACAATTCAAGCTTATCATGTAATACTGATTTATAGCTGAAAACCTGATAAATTCAGTCTATAAATATAACTAAACAATGGTCCGGATTGGCCAGTAAACAATAATAGCGAATACCTATATTATAATTATTCAATATTTTCTGAAAAACGATGTCAGAAGCAAACAATCAGCTCCAAGAGCGAATTAAAGAACTCATACCAATCAATGAATTACCTCAGAATCTTCAAACAAGATTGTTTGAGCGTGCCAAGATCATGGATGTTAAGAAATCAAGATTTATCTTCAAACAAGGCGATAAGGATAATTATTCGTATTATTTGCTGGAAGGTGAAATTGAATTACACGCGAATAAACAGGTCGATAGCATAATCCAGAGTGATAGTGACAGGGCAAAATACGCTCTGGCGCAATTACAACCACGACAATTCTCTGCAAAAGCCAAAACACCACTGAAGGTCTTAATGGTTGATCGCAATAATCTCGATCAACTCCTGGTATTGGCCCAGGAAACAGCGACCGATCCAACATTAAGGCCTGCAGCTGACATGGAGGTCGATATCGTTGATGGTGTCGATGATGACACTGACTGGATGACACAGATGTTGCAGTCAGAATTATTTTCTCGTATGCCGATGGCCAATATCCATCAATTATTTGCGTTACTTGAACCTATAGAGTTTAGTGCTGGGGATGTTGTTATTAAGCAAGGCGATCCAGGCGAACATTATTATATTATTTCTGAGGGACGATGCGCCGTTTCCCGAAAACCGTCTCCAAAAAGTAATGATGTCAAGCTGGCCGAACTAAAGGTCGGTGATAGTTTTGGTGAAGAAGCATTGATTTCTGAGTCGACACGAAACGCCACCATTACGATGATAACCGATGGTGTCTTAATGGAGCTTGCAAAAGATACTTTTGTTGAACTGGTTAAAAATCCAACCTTACAATCACTAAAGTTTGATGAAGCAGATGCACTGGTTAACGAAGGTAGTGCGCAGTGGTTAGATGTACGATTTCCAAACGAACATCAGGAATCATCTATTGAAGGTAGTATTAATATCCCTTTAAATGCATTGCGATTGCAAACCGATAAGCTTGATACTTCTGTGATCTATATCCTTTATTGTGATACCGGTGGTCGTAGTTCAACCGGTACATTCCTGTTGGCGGAACGCGGTTTCGATGTTACCTACCTGGATGGTGGTTTAGTTAATAACCCGGAAGCGGTTGGTGTTCAAACCGTTGTTCCTAAAGCACCTGAACCAGAAAAACAACCTGCTAAAACCGAAGCAGCATCTACACATGATGAAGAGGTCAATGCGGAAGTTCGTGTCGAAATGTTGAATGCGGAGTTGGAAACAACGCAGATAAGAATGGCTGAGGCAGAGGAATCAAAAGATGATACTGATGTTAAAAAGAAAAAAGAGTATGAAGAAAAACAGAAAAAGTTAGAAGAAGAGAGAGTGAAACTCGAGAAACAAAAGAAGCTGGCAGAGGCTGAGGCCAAGAAGAAGGCACAGCAGGAAGAGGCAAGACTCAAGAAGTTGGAAGCAGAGTCTGAAAAGCAGATGCAACAGGAAAAGAAGAAATTAGAGGAAATCTATAATAAGAATGCCAAGGACATGGAAAAGTTGCAGAAGGCAAAAGAAGCGGCAGAAGAAAAGATACGCAATGAGCGTGAAAAATTGGAGCAACAGGCAGCAGCTGCAAGAAAACAATTAGAAGAAGCAGAACGAATTAAAGAAGAAGCTGAGGCATCGAAAAAGCGGCTGGAAGAAGTTGAAGCATCGAAAAGGAAACTGGAGCAAGAGGCCGAAAAGAAACGGCTGGAAGATGAAGAAAGAGAAAGACAATTACAAGCAAAAGCCAAATCCAAGATAGAAGAAGAGCGTAAAAAACTGGCTGAGCAGTACGAACGTAACTCAAAAGAATTTGAAGAACTCAAAAAGGAAAAGGCTGCCGCAGAGGCCGCACGCGTAGCAGCCAAAGCAGAAGCTGCAAAAATAATTGAAGAGTACAAAATGTCTCATGACAAGACGCGCGCTGAAGAAGAGGCCAAGTTAAAGGCAGAACGCCTGAAACTGGAAGAAGAGGCAAAACAGATCCAGGAAACTATGAAGCAAATCCAGCAGGCTAAACTGGAAGCGGAAAAAATTAAGCAGGATGCTCTTGAACAGGCCTCAGTATTAAAAGAAAAACAAATGGATTCAACCAGCTCCAAGGCCCAGCGTGATAAGTTAGAAACCGAGATAAAAGCGGCAGAAGAAAAAGTTGTTGAAGCTGAACGGGAAATTGAAGATGCGGTGCATAAAGAAAAATTAACTGAATCTGCACAAGAGGAAAATGAATCAGATCTGATCAAGAAAAAGAAGGAAGAAGAAGCATTACATGCACAAATCCAGAATGATTTGGTCGATTTTGAGGATAAACAACAGGAAGAAGCTGCATCCGTAACCCAGGTTCAAATGCACTCAGACATGATGAAGCGTATCAAAGCAAAGGCAGCAGATGCAAAAAAGAAAGCAGCATCAGCAAATGAAAATCTACTCGATGATATTTCTAAACAACTGGATAATAAATAAGCTCAATTACCTTGCCTTAAATTAATTCAGTTTTATTAAGTAAATAACTTTCAATATTAAAT
>CAYMPA010000124.1:0-8573 GCA_964392105.1 uncultured Enterobacteriaceae bacterium | reverse complement strand
CCCATTCGCGTGTCGCCCGGATCAGGGCGCACCAGAATAAAAAGATCGTTGTAATACCCCAGTAGGCAAACAGAAAATACAAACCAGTTATACCGGGGATCGTGGCCAGATAAAGTCCACCGACAGAAGTAGTAAACAACGAAATCGAAATTAACTTTCGTACCGAATAATAATCCGCAATGGCACCACCTGGAAAATACGCCAGCATTGCCGTAATACCATACAACGCAAAGATATCGCCCAACTCACCATTGGTGAGATCGAAAACGGAAAGGACAGTTGGACGAAAATAACGCGCAACATGAAACGGCAGGCTGAAGATCATTTCGCCCGCAATGATCAGGCAGACAATGATCAGCCACTTCGATCGCAAATACCGGAATTTTGATGATGAACTTTCCAAGCTTCGAGCATAACAAAAATAGAGTGATGATGGGCAACACCAGGAAATAAATAAAATTAAAAGGACTAACCCCTTTAATTAAATTCAAGATTCACGACCTGACCCCAATCACTCTTTGCTTCTCCCTGTTTACCTTTCAACATCACTAAGTAATTATGAGCATTCATTTTTCACTCCAATTCGTTTGCGAACAATTTGGTTACTTTTTTATGACCTACTAACTTGGTTAATTTTCTATAATTTCCAGTTTCTTTCCTAATTCTTCCAGCAATGATAGCTGGACTAATTCTTAATTCTTTTGAAAGATTTAATACAGAATCAGCTGTCTGCAATCTGTATGCATCACTCCTATGCCAAATATTTCTATGTATAAAAGCTTCTTGTGCATATGTATTTGCCTCAATTTCCTTGGCTTCATCATCTGGATTAAGGTTATCTAAATTATCAAGATAGGCTTCTTGATTTCCTTTAACATGATATAAAAGATGAGCAACTTCATGCATTAAAGTAAACCAAAAATTGTCTAATCGATCATATCTTAGTGTCATACCTATTATCGGCGAATTATCAATGTCGCAAGTAGTTGCTCCATCAAGATGAGTACCAGGTAAGTGAGTCTCAAAAACTAATTTAATTCCAGACTTAAACAAAAAATCACGAGCGATCAATGGACCTTGATCAAGCCAACTTAATTTTGCCAATTCTTTCATAAATTCTTCAGGGTCAGCTTTAGTATAATCATTACCTGTAACTATTATCTCTCTCGACTTTAATATGATTCTAGCTAACCACGCATTAAGTGAATATTGATTATTAGATACTTCACCGCCTAAATGCATAGTTCTTCTAAAATAAGCGGCTCCAACTTTCATACCACCAGCCTCTGAAAAAAATATTTTAATTGCGTCTGCAAAATCATTATTTTCTAAATAATTTGATAGCCACCCTCTTTTTTGCATAATTTTATATGGGTAACTTGACCAATCATAATTACTGTCAGTAATAATGCTTGCATCTTCATCATTTTCTTCAACTTCAGTAATCAATACTTCTGCAGGTATTTTGAGCTGAGAATTTAACGCACGAACCATTTTTAGTGTCAAAGGTCTTTTACCTGATAAAATTTCGGAAACTTTACTCTTGCTTCCAATTATGGGGATGAGATCTTTCTGACGTAAACCTTCTTCTTCCATGCGAAAAAGAATTGCATCTATTGGGTTAGGAATAGAAATATTGAATCTTTTTGATTCATAAGACTCAATTAATACCGAAAGCAATTCAAGACTTTTACCTTCTGGTGTATCTGGATCAGGATCAATAGAAATAAGCTCATCTATCATATTAAGATATTCTCTATATTGCCTTTCATTTTTGATCACATTTGTTTCCATATCATTCACCTTCAGTACAATTCTTTATTTTTATAATTTAATTATCTATAAACTTAGTCTGTTATTTTCAGCATGGGTGCCAATCCACTCAACCATTACAACTTCTGTTTTATATGCAACCTTACATATCAACCTATAGTTATTTCCTTTCACATTAAAAACTACTCTGTTCCCAGATAAAAAACTTACGGAAGAATATCTATCTTTAATAGAATGAGTATTGCTCCACGACGAATCTTCAGCTTCAGCAAGCCAGCATTCAATCCAAGTTTTCGAGTCAGCATGTTTGTTCATGAAATCCTTTAATTTCGGGATGCCGATAACGCGCATTTGTATTCCTTGTAAAATTCTTATTCATATTGGAAATATATAATACAATAAAGTTCCCATATTGGGAACTTTTATTTTGATTTAATTAGGGAACTACAGATTATTAGAATAGTAAACTATGCCTACTATATGCCTATTTATTTTATTAAACAGACAATAAAAAGGCGAAATAATCATATATGTTATTGTTTTATATAGTTGTCGCATAGAGATCGAACCTATGACCTAGAGATTAAGAAACCAATTTCATGCGTAAAAGTAAGTACTTTTATCCGAGGTCGAGACACGAGCTTTGGGAGAAGCACAGCATAAAGACTATCTGGATTGGACGGAGATAGTTTTCGCTAATACAAGGCGCGAGTTGGCGAGGATACGGAGTTTAGATATAACTAAATGAGTAACCGCAAATGATGCAGCAACGAAGTTATGGTGGAAAATAAACTGTCTGCTACCCGGTCCAGCCTAATCCCGCAGAAATACAGTTTATTGAAAGCAACAACGGCACCAACCCTTTCTCCAGATCAGTCTCGTCACTTTGCTTCCTGAATTCTTCTACCAGCTTCACTTGTTCCAGACCTGACTGATGCAGTACCGGGACACGGCGATTCAACTTGCGATTGAATTTCTTGAAGCGTTGACACAGTTTTTCTTCGCCGGTGATCTTTAATACCATTTCTATTGTCAGATTGTATTCATCAACGATCATTTTAAATATTTGATCTCTTATGGCCTTATCTGCGACCAACTCTGAATAGGATTGTGCTACATCAAGATCAACTAAAGACAATGTCTTTTCTGCTTCATCAATAATTAAACGAAACAGGCGTGAGTCACCAAACATTTTACTGATTAATTGTTCTCCTTCTGTTCCACGTTCATCAATAAAATTCTTTAATGCCGTACCAACACCATACCAACCGGGCACCAAGTGCCGGTTTTGTGTCCAGGCAAATACCCAGGGAATAGCCCTGAGATCAGTTAAGGACTTTGCACCAAAGCGTCTTGCTGGTCGTGAACCAATATTCATCTTTGCCAATTCTTCTACCGGACTGGCTGCACTGTAGTAATCAACCAGGCCTTCTGTTTCAGCCAGCTCTCTATACTTGTTAAATGCCAGGCTCGATAAACTTTCCAGTGCGTTATCAAAATCCGGTTTTGGTTTTAATTCATCTTCATTCAATGACTTTAAGGTATGTTCAAAGACACTGGCGGCGAGTAACTCCATTTGATATTGCGCAGTCCCTTCGTTGGCATATTTTGAAGAAACCACTTCGCCTTGTTCAGTAATCCGCATTTGTCCATGAATAGAGCCTGCAGGTTGTGCGGCAATCGCTAAACCTGTTGGCGCACCACCACGACTGACCGAACCACCTCTACCATGAAAGAATGATATTGGAATGCCTGCTTCTTCACCTGTTTTGGTGAGACTTGCCTGGGCCTTGGTTAATTCCCAGTTAGCGGTTAAGTAACCGCCATCTTTATTGGAATCGGAATAACCGATCATGACTTCCTGTACACCGGTTTGTTCTTTAACAGATCGTTTGATGACCGGAATACTTAACAACTCTTTCATCATGTCGGGTGCGCGTTGTAGATCGTCGATCGTTTCAAATAAAGGTACGATCGGTAATCGGCTGTATTCATTACCCTTATCACCGGTAAACAAACCTGAAATTTTTGCCAGTACATAAACACCCAGTATGTCGTTAACCGATTGCGTCATACTTAATATGGCATGACCAAACGCTTCGCGATCCAGTTTGTCCATCATCTCGGCCGACATCTGGAATAAACCGAGTGTTGATGTAGATGATTCATCCAGGTTTGAAAAAGTCGGCAATGACTCTAACGGTTTATCGAGCTCTGCCAGTAACCATGACTTCCATTCTTCACTATCAGGTGCAGGTGGCTCATCACTTGCCTGCATCGCTTTCCAGATTGATGCGAGTGTATGGTTAACCGTAGTGGAATTTTCACGTAAGTCGAGACGTACTGTACGAAAGCGAAACGCTTCCGCTACCTGTAATAATGGTATCACCATTGATCGGGCCAGTTGTTCACAGTCTGCATCAATTAACCCTTGCGATAGTTGTCTTAGGTTTTTAATAAAATCATCAGCATTGATATAGCGTATACCACTGAAATGCCCTTCTTCTTCATTTTCCAGGGTGCCACGTAATTTAATCAGCATACAGGTTAAAAACTGGCGGAATACCTCGCCGGGATTTCTGTCAGTAATATGTTCAAGTTCATCTATACCTTTTAGTATGGCTTCAAGATCCTGTTTGAATGTTTTTGATAAAACAATATTGGCACGAGATACACTCAGCTTCTCTACCAGTTTTTCCAGGCGTTCAATATAATGATGCAACACGATGTGGCGATTTTTTAACAAGGTGTCTTTTGTAACGTAATTAGTGACAAAAGGATTACCATCACGATCACCACCTATCCATGATCCAAATTGGAAGAATGGCGGGATTGAAAAATTATTTTCGGGATAACTCTGCTTTAATGCCCATTTTAATTTTTCATGGGTTTCCGGAATACGTTCAAACAAGGATTGCTCAAAGAAATGTAAACCCCAGACGACTTCCTGTGCTACTGAAGGTTTCTCCAATCTCAGTTCACCTGTCAACCATAACAGATCAATTTCATCGCGTAATGCAGCAATGAATTTTTCCCGTTCGCGCGGTGTCCAACGCGTACCTTCGATTCGATAGAGCAATACATAAATACGGCGATGTATCTCTAGTACGGTAACTCGTTTTGCTTCAGTTGGATGTGCCGTAATCGTTGGACGAATATGCGCTACATCCAACAACTTTTGAATCTCTTCCGGACTGATACCTGACTCGCGCGCCTGCTTGAAAACATTGGCAAAGGTACCGGGAACTTTTTCCAGACTATATTCTTTTTCAGCAAGTCGTCGACGACGCATACCTGTATTTTCTTCAGCAACATTGAGTAACTGAAACCAGATACCCCATGCCTGGAGCACACCCAGAAGTAATTTGGTATTACCTGGTGGGACAGCTAACTCCCCTCGAAAATAGGGGAGTATTTCACTATGACGATGCTGGATTACTTCGGTGAGTTGATCGGTTAAGAGCCCGACAACTTCTTTAGTATAGGTTGCCGAAAGCGTATCTAATGACTGCTCGTTAAAACCGGTTTCACCACTAGTCATAAGACTTATGAACCATGTAAAGAAATATTAAAGGTGTCTTTGAAAATAGAAGTTTTTATGTGAGAGCAAGGCAGTACCGCGCGCAGAACCGGAGTGTATAGATAATACATGAGGCTTCGAGCACGGAACTAACGCCGCTATCGCATAAAAAATACATTTTCGGAGATACCTTTTAGGCAACACGATCACCTGGCTCATCCCCATCAAAAAAAGCCTTAACATTTGCCAGTGACCGTAATCCCATTGCAACACGGGTCTCCGTTGTTGCACTACCCAAATGAGGTAGAAGTACCACATTTTCCATGCTTAACAAATTTTCTGTCACATTCGGTTCCCTGGCAAAAACATCCAGACCTGCGCCAGCGATGTCTCCATTTTTTAGTGCTTGAACCAATGCGGCCTCATCAACGACATCACCACGGGCAGTATTGATCAGGAATGCAGAATTTTTCATTAATGAAAAACGCTCGGCGTTCATTAAATTCGTATTACTACCGCCACCCGGACAATGCAAAGTAACAAAGTCTGCATCTTTAAGTACGTCTTCTACATTATCCAGTTTGGTTGCACTGAATTTCTTGATAATTTCATCTGATGGTGGATAGGGATCGTAGAAACTGAGTTCCATACCAAATCCAAAATGGGCTTTTTGAGCAACAGCTTGTGCGATACGACCAAAACCGATGAACCCGAGTTTCTTACCCGTCACCTTGGTTGCCAACATGTGTGTTGGGCACCAACCGGTCCATTCTTTATTACGAACCAGACGTTCACCTTCACCAATACGACGCGCAACCGACAAGAGTAAAACCATCGCGATATCCGCAGTACAATCAGTCAGGACTTCAGGTGTATTGCTAACGACAACACCCGCTTCTTTAGCTGCTTCGGTATCGATGTTATTAAAACCGACCCCGAAGTTAGCTACGATCTTGCACTTACGATTCTCTACTCCAAGGATTTCAGAGTTGATTTGAAAATCAGAAACAGTTGGACAAACTGCATCAGCATTACGCATCGCATCTTTGAGTTCTTCCACTGACATCTTGTGGTCGTCTTCATTTAAAACGACATCGAAAAGTTCTTTAGCCTTGGCTTCTGCTTCAGCTGGCCACTTACGGGTAAGTATTACCTTCGGCTTACTCAATTAAGTTCTCCTAATTAATAATTTAATATTACTTGACCGCCATGGATGGCGGAAATACTGGCAATGCATGGATGCAATTGCCAGTACACTTATAGACTCCTAAACTTATTTTATAATTATGCACGATGTCACGAACGAAGCGTAACCAAGTGCGACCGGCATGGACGCCGGAAGTGCAGGTTTCGCCTAAAGTGCCTACTTTTGGTGTTTGGAACAAAAACCTGCCAGTAATCGTGCAAAGCTCGCTAGCCGTCCTTTGCCAATACTTCCTGCACAACAGGGGCAAACGATGAAGGATTCGGTACAACACTAACGCCACATTCCTGAAGTATCTCTACTTTTTCTGCGGCACTTTCACCGACTGCAGAAATGATCGCACCAGCGTGACCCATTCGACGACCCTTAGGTGCTGTTAAGCCAGCAACGTAACCCACGACAGGTTTAGACATGTTTTCTTTTGCCCACAACGCAGCTTCGACTTCCTGTGGTCCGCCGATCTCGCCAATGATGACAACTGCCCTGGTTTCATCGTCTTCTTCAAAGGCTGCTAAATGATCTTTGAATGAGCTGCCGTTGATAGGATCACCACCGATACCAATACTTGAAGAAATACCGATACCGACTTCTTTCATTTGTGATGCAGCTTCATAACCCAAAGTACCGGAACGACCAACGATGCCAACATTACCTGGCATATAAATATGCCCAGGCATGATACCCATCATGCATTTTCCAGGACTGATAGAACCGGCACAGTTAGGCCCGGTTAATACCATCTTGTCTTTTGCTTTGTATCGACGCATATAACGTTTAACACGGATCATGTCCTGAGACGGGATACCGTCTGTAATCGCAACACAGAATTTAATACCCGCATCCGTTGCTTCCATAATACTGTCTGCTGCAAATGGTGGTGGTACGAAGATAATACTGGCATCTGCACCCGTCGCCTCGACTGCTTCTTTCATGGTATTGAATACCGGTTTATCCAGGTGCTTGGTCCCACCTTTACCCGGTGTTACACCACCTACGATATTGGTGCCGTATTTGATCATATCAGTTGAATGGAAGGTTCCAATTTGGCCAGTAAAACCCTGAACCAGTACTTTAGTATTTTCGTTTAAATGAATTGCCATGTTTGTTTCTCCAAGAGGCTATTTGGTCATAATATTTTGAAGCGACAAATCTGTCTGGAACAGATTTGAACAGCCGTTAGGCTGGCCCGCAAAGGCGGAGGGCAGGAGCCCGGAGTAAAATGTCACTATTTGAGGGCGATTTTGCAATCGATTGAGACGCACCCAAGGGTATTTCCTGCGATCAATAGTCATTTTAACGATAAATCGGCAGGACAGCCGATTTGCACGGCTGAAAGCCGCCCCGGAGGGGTGCGGCACACGGACGTGCCGCATGTAATCGAGTGTGAAATCGAACCAAATAGGGATTCTTTTCAATACCCCCTTGAGGGGTGCATTTGCAACCGGAATCATTATTGCCAAACAGCCTCTTACTTACCGGTCGCTTCTTTCCAGGCAGCTACAGCTTTGTCAGCAGCTTCCTGCAAGGTTTCAGCCATAATGATTGGCAGACCACTATCCTTCAGGATATTGCGACCCTCTTCTACATTTGTACCTGACAATCTGACGACCAATGGAACCTTCAGATCAATTTTTTGTACTGCTTGAACAACACCTTCAGCGATCCAGTCACAACGGTTAATACCAGCGAAGATGTTTACCAGAATACATTCAACCTTGTCATCTGAAAGTACCAGGTTGAATGCCTTGGTTGTACGTTCGGGGGACGCCCCACCACCGATATCGAGGAAGTTTGCTGGTTCGCCACCCGCGTGCATAATCATATCCATGGAGGCCATCGCCAAACCGGCACCATTGATAATACAGCCAATGTTTCCGTCCAGGCCAACATAGTTCAGACCACGATCCGCTGCACGCATTTCACGTGCATCTTCCTGTGATTTGTCACGTAACTCAGAAATATGACTGTGACGGAACAGGGCGTTTTCATCAAAACCCATCTTGGCATCAACTGCCACAATATTGCCTTCTTTGGTAACAACCAGAGGATTGATCTCAACCATGTTTGCATCCAGAT
>CAYMPA010000123.1:0-8705 GCA_964392105.1 uncultured Enterobacteriaceae bacterium | reverse complement strand
TTTTTGTTCGCTATTCTCGCAAATTATGCGTCGATTCCTCAGCCTCAAGGGGGTATTGAAAAGAACCCTTGAGGGGTGTGGAGTGTATGCCGCGAGAGGACACGACTGCCTGGACGCAGGAGATAGAATAAATCAGGACGAATACAGGACATATTCGGGTGGAAATGTCAGGAACTAATTTTCCAGACAGGTTCGAGGAGTCCGAAGCGATTATTCCAGTCTCAAACTATCCTTATAGGCCTCATCAGATAATTCATCCCAGCCCTGATAGCTGACCCGAAAACTTTCATAGGCCTCATAGACACGTTTGAATTCAGGGTTAGCTGCCGCCTCTTCATCAAGTGTTTCCCTGGTCAAGCGTCTTAATTCGATCAATACCTCCTCAGGAAATTCTAGGATCTGCACGTTTTGTTTTGTTTTTAACTCTATTAAAGCTTGCTGGTTATGAAATTCCATCTGTGCATAGATCCATTCACTGGTTGCAGCTGCAGCAACTTTAACAATCCTTTGTAAATCCTTGGGTAATAATGACCACTTGGTATCATTGATCATTAATTCAAATACAGTGCCGGGTTCATGCCAGCCCGGATAGTAATAGTAATTAGCAGCACGGTTAAGACCAAGTCGCATATCATGAAATGGCGCAACCCACTCTGTCGCATCAATCGTGCCGCGTTCCAATGCCGTGTAAATTTCACCACCGGCCATTAACACTGGATTACCACCTGCCTTTTTAAACACCTTGCCACCCAGACCGGGGATGCGCATACGCAAGCCTTTAATATCATCCAGTGAATTTATCTGCTTGTTAAACCAGCCCCCCATTTGTACACCAGTATTACCCATAGGAAAAACAGTTAAATTGAAAGGCTTGTAAATCTCTTGCCAAAGCTCAAGTCCACCGGCGTTATACAACCAGGCATTCATGCCTTTGGCTGTCATACCAAATGGTACCGAGGAAAAGAATTGCGCCGCCGGTACCTTACCCGCCCAGTAATATGGTGAGCCATGCCCCATCTCGATCTCACCCTGTGATACAGCATCAAACACCTGCAAGGCAGGAACAAGTTCACCACCAGCATAGACCATAATATCCAAACGATGGTTACTCATCTCACGAACATCATCGGCAAATCTTTCAGCGCCTTCCTGAAAGATCGGAAAATTTGCCGGCCAGGTCGTCACCATCTTCCATTTAAATATCTTTGAAAGTTCAGTATTCGCGTTTCCATCCTGTTCCGGTTCAGTCCCACCACCACAAGCGGTGATAAATACACTGATAAATAAATAAAAAAAGATTCGACATTTATTCATAATTATTTTTGCCTTTTTTAATTTTCTTTTAATAACTACCATCTATTACTCCTGTAATAGCTAATATACCAATGATTAAAACTGCTAGAGTTAAAGAAATCAGACCAACAATTTCTCTAGTACTTAATGATTTATTACTGTCATTTTTTAGTAATGGATAGAATGGTCCAAATAATGATATTTGAGCTAGTTTTTTATTTTCTTTATTACCCCAATATAAATAACCAACGATAACCCACCAAGAGAAAATAAAAAATAAAACAATTTCTAAATAATAATTTTCTATCATCTGCAGCTAACCAACCAATAATTAAGAATTGGATAGTTTATTTGAGTTATAGATTAGCAGCACAATATATCCATTCTGTATGGATGTCTTAAAAATAGTGATTTTTTGTTCGCCTCGTCCATGAGGCTCACCCCTTCGGGGTTGGCACTCAAAATCGCTCCCGGCGATTTTGTCGTAAGAGTGAGGAAGCCTTGCGCGGAAAACCGGAATGTATATGTAATACATGAGGAAAGCTGGCCCCGGCGTAGCTACTTTGGGTCTTTGAGCATGGAGCTGACGACGCTATCGCGGAAAAAGTGCATTTTTAAGCGGGTTGGAGGTTTGCATACGCCGCCACCAACCACTTACAACCTGCTTGTTCAAAGTTCACCTGGATACGCATATGACCACCGTTACCTTCAAGATTGAGAATCACGCCTTCACCAAATTTGACATGAGACACACGTTGCCCAAGTGATAGTTCACCATCGTTACCTGAAGCTTTGACTACACTCTTGTTAAATAATGCTTCTGTAACACTACCACCGAGTCTAATATCATTGAGTAATTCAGACGGTATTTCATCAATAAAACGTGAGGGTTGTGGATAATAGTCCGAGCCATGTAAACGACGGTGTTGTGCGTAAGTTAACGTGAGTGTCTTTTGTGCGCGGGTAATACCAACATAACAAAGGCGACGTTCCTCTTCCAGTTGTATCAAGTCTTCACTACTGCGCTGATGCGGAAACAATCCTTCTTCCATACCAACTAAATACACATCAGGAAACTCAAGACCTTTTGCAGAATGCAATGTCATCATATGAACGCAGTCAGAGTTATCGCCAGCCTGTGTTTCACCTGATTCAAGTGCTGCATGTGCCATAAATGCCGTAAGCGCATCCATCTCTGCCAGTTCTTCCTCATCACCAATCTCAAATTCGCCTGATGCTGTAACCAGTTCTTCCAGGTTTTCGATCCTTGCCAACCCTTTTTCACCTTTTTCCTTTTTAAAGTGTTCGATCAAACCACTTAATTTAATAACCCGATCAACGTGTTCATTTAAAGTTGATTCGGATTCTGCCCTGGATATTTGTTGAATCAATTTAATAAATTGTTCTAAAGCATTTAATGCTCGTGCACCAAGCAATTTATGCTCAACAATGTGTAATGCGGCTTTCCACAATGAGCAATCGTCTCTTCTTGCAAAAGCACGTAATTCTTCAACTGTCCTGTTGCCAATACCACGTGTAGGTGTATTTATAATTCGTTCAAACGAAGCATCATCATGAAGACGGGCAAGACGCACATAGGCGAGAGCGTCTTTAATCTCGGCACGTTCATAAAACCGCATACCACCATAAACACGATAGGGTATACGCGCTTGCATCAAGGCCTCTTCAAGTACCCGGGACTGGGCGCTGACACGATATAAGATAGCATAATCAGTAAAGGACTTGCCTTGTTCCGGTGCCATCTTTATTTGGTCAATAACATATCGTGCTTCATCGGTTTCGTTATAGGACATATAGATACCGATACGATCTCCGTCTTCGCCATCGGTCCAAAGATTCTTGCCTAAGCGAACATTGTTGTTTGCGATCAGTTTATTAGCAGCCTTGAGTATTGTTGCTGTTGATCGATAATTCTGTTCAAGTTTTAATAACTTCGAATCTTTAAAATCACGCTCAAAGGCCTGCATATTTTCAACACGGGCGCCGCGCCAACTATAGATAGATTGGTCGTCATCACCGACAGCAAACAAGGTATTGTCAATATCGACAAGCAATCTTAACCACCCATATTGCAAGGCGTTTGTGTCCTGAAACTCATCAACCAATACATGATTAAACCGATGTTGATAATGTTCACGAATTGCACCTTGTTCACGGAATAACTCAAATGTTCTTAGCAACAACTCGGCAAAATCAACTAAGCCTGATCGTTCACAGGTTTGCTGATAGGTTTTATAGATCTGGATCATCTGCGCTGTCGTAACATCACCATGGTCATCGATGTTTCCAGGTCTTAGACCTTCATCCTTACGTGCATTAATAAACCACTGCGCCTCTCTTGGAGGATATTGCGATTCATCCAGCATCATTGAACGAATAAGCCGACGAATCATGCGGAACTGGTCTTCGCTATCCAGTATTTGAAAACTTTCCGGCAAGTTTGCCTCTTGCCAATGTGCACGCAACAACCGATGGGCAAGGCCATGGAAGGTGCCGACCCACATACCGCGTACTGATTGTCCTAAAAGATTCTCAATTCTGGTCCGCATTTCTGCTGCAGCTTTATTGGTGAAGGTCACTGCCATAATACTGAAGGGACTCGCCTGACCGGTTTCGATATACCAGGCAATACGATGTACTAACACACGGGTTTTCCCGCTACCGGCACCCGCTAATACCAGTAAATTACCTGCAGGCGCGGCAACAGCATCACGTTGATCTGAATTTAGAGAATCGAGTACATGAGAGACGTCCATGGAACGAATTGTACGCAAATATGGGCACATCTAAAAATGTACTTTTTTCGCGATTCAACGTGCCGTTCCCTATTAATTATTCATGGTAGCTGCGTCAGTTCCGTGCTCGAATACCCGTAGGGCACGCTACACCCACAGGGTACGATGTCCTCATGTATTAGTTATACACTGTGGTTCTCGGCTTAGGCTTCGAAAACCTGTTACGGACGTTTTCTCGGTTGCTGTTCCCGACGCGACTCTACCTCCTCCACACCCCTAAAGGGGGTATTGAAAAGAACCCTTGAGGGGTGCACCCACAGGGCATAAAGGTACCGAGGTCCTTGGAGTCGTCCTGCATCCATGCAGTCGTGTGCGCGGTGCTTTCTTACACTCACGACAAAATCGCCGGGAGCGATTTTGAGTGTCAACCCCGAATGGGTGAGTCTCAGGGATGAGACGAACAAAAAATCACTATTTCTTAGAAGCACCCTTTATATCTCCTCTATAAAAATTAATGCTGAACGGGCTGAGCTGGATGCTAGAATGTATAGTTTATAAAGCATACATCCTAGAAACTGCAGTTGACCGGCACTAAATAAGAACAATGTATAACAAATTAACATCTTACATTATTTCAACGCTTCACCCGCTGAGTGAGTCCGCCTACGCATCTGATTGCACGTTTTTTAGGCTCATTTGCCTACAGGGACGTAGGTAAGGAGCGTGAGCAGGACGCAGAAGCTTTGCTTGACAGCGAAAGCCTTACGTAGAATAACTATGCACGGCTTTCTAACCGGCGCAACTATGCCTAAAAAACGCACACTCAAACGCGTCCAACTAAAGTTTCTAGGATAACTAAAAAATATTTATGGAAACCATCAATACATCAGCATTATCGGATAATCGTGACGAACTCGTCCGTATCATTGACTCCGTTTTAACACAATCAAAGGAAATGGGTGCCAGTGCTGCCGAGGCAGATATTGGTGCTGGGACAGGCCTGTCTGCCAATGTTCGCATGGGTAAAATTGACAAACTCGAATATGAACGTGATAAAGGACTCAGCATTTCTGTTTATATTGATGGGCAAAAAGGCAATGCCAGCACTTCAGATTTCAGCGAAACAGCACTGAAAGAGTCGGTGAAAGCTGCTTTTAGTATTGCACAACATGCAAGCCGTGATGAATGTACCGGACTGGTAGAACCCGAACTCATGGCAAAAGATATTCCTGATCTGGATTTGTATCATCCCTGGTCTATCTCACCCGGGGCGGCAATTAACCTGGCAATTGAATGTGAACAAGCTGCGTTTGATTATGACAAGCGGATTTCAAATTCTGATGGTTCTGTAGTCAGCACGTATTCAGGTATAACCCTTTATGGCAATACCAATGGTTTTATTAATGGCTGGAACTGGTCCAGTCATACAATCGACTGCACAGTCATTGCCGAAGATAAAAACGGCATGCAGCGTGACGGCTGGTATAGCAAGGCTCATGACTTTAATGACTTACAATCAATTAATGATATTAGCCAGGAGGCAGCTAGAAGGACTGTATCTCGATTAGACTCTCGTAAACTTTCTACTCGTCAGACTCCGGTTATTTTTGAGGCACCGGTTGCTTCAGGTCTTTTCTCAGCATTCATTACAGCAATCTCGGGGGATAGTCTCTATCGTCGCGCCAGTTTTCTACTCGATAAAAAAAGTGAACAGGTTTTTGCTAAACACATCAACATATGTGAACGACCTTATATGAAAAAAGCACTTGGTAGCGCCCCATTTGATAATGATGGTGTTGCAACCAGAGAACGCGATATTATAAAGGACGGAGTTCTCCAGGATTATGTATTAAGTGGTTACTCGGCACGTAAGCTTGGATTACAAACCACCGGAAATGCCGGTGGCGTACATAATCTTGTTATTGAACCTGGACAAAACAACCTGGAAGAAATGATTAATGATATGGGTACAGGATTATTGATCACAGATATGATTGGCTTTGGAGTGAATCAGGTTACTGGTGATTACTCACGTGGTGCTTCCGGGTTCTGGGTAGAAAATGGTGAACTCGCTTATCCTGTTGAGGAAATAACCGTTGCCGGGAATTTAATCGATATGTATAAAAATATTGTTAGTATTGGCAATGATATCGATCCCCGCGGTAATGTATTAACCGGATCTGTCATGATCGATGCAATGACTGTTGCAGGAGAATAATGATAAATCATGAATATGAATGAAGACATTGATCCATCATCGGTTAATACTATAAACATTGATAATGTCATTGATGCTATTAGTAAGGTCATACTGGGCAAGGATAATGCAATCAGACTTGCGCTTGCATGTTTAATAGCCAGAGGTCATTTATTGATTGAAGACACACCGGGCGTTGGAAAAACCACATTAGCGCACACGCTTGCCAAAGTACTGGGTCTAAGTTATCAACGTATTCAATTCACCAGTGACCTGCTGCCTGCAGACATCCTGGGCGTTTCTGTTTATAACCGCGACACAAGCATGTTTGATTTTCATCAAGGCCCGGTTTTTTCCAACGTCATACTTGCCGATGAGATCAATCGCACCACACCGAGAACACAAAGCGCATTACTTGAAGCAATGGCTGAATATCAAGTCACCATTGAAGGTGAAACACGTATTTTACCTGAACCATTTTTTGTTATTGCAACCCAGAACCCGGCTTATCAGGTAGGGACCTTTCCATTACCTGAATCACAATTGGACCGGTTTCTGATGCGGATTGAATTAGGTTTTCCGGATAATAATGCTGAACGCGAGTTATTAAAGGGCAAGGATCGAAAAGATTTACTGGAAGAGGTTCAAACTGTGTTATCGGCCAAGGAACTAATCCGCTTACAAAAACAACTCGAACATGTGCATGTTGCTGATGCATTACTTGATTACCTGCAAGACATACTTGATTTCAGCCGCACATCCGGCAATTACAATCATGGTCTATCACCTCGTGCGGGTATTGCCATACTAAATGCTGCAAAGGCATGGGCAATTATACACGACTGCAGGGATGCAGGAGGTAGAGCGACACAGGACGCTTACAGGGAAGTAAGCGGTACGACTGCATGGACGCAGGAGGTAGAGTCGCGTCGGGAACAGCGACCGAGAAAACGTCCGGAACAGGTTTTCGAAGCCAAAGCCGAAACACATCAACATGTCCTGCCTGAAGATATACAGGCAGTATTACCCGGTGTTATTGGTCATCGTCTACAATTTGTAAATGAAGTCACGGATAAACAGGCATTACAACCCGCAGAACATTTAATCCAGCACGTTCCTATACCTTAGCAATGGCAACCCGGGTTGTCTTAGAAAGACCCCCTGCCGATCCTGCTGGCAGGATAGATTTTCAAACAAGAAATCTTAAACGTCAACGCGTCTATATCTTTCCTACCGTTCAGGGTTGGCTTTATGCATCGATGCTAATCGTCATGCTATTAGGCGCCATAAATTACAATAACAGTATGGCGTTTATGCTTTGCTTTTTACTAGCCAGTCTGGGACTGGTTTGTATGTTGCACACTTATCGCAATCTGGCCGGCCTGATAATTACCTATTCAAAACCAAAAGCTGTATTTGCCGGCCAACAAGCATTATTTCCGATACAACTTGATAATCGTTTGGGGTTGGAGAGGATCTCAGTAAAGTTAGAACAACGTGAACCAGTAATGAAATTATTCCGGCAAAGAAAGGAAAAACAATATATTTCGATTGCTATCGAGGCAGGCAAACAAACGACAAGTTTTTATCCAATTCAGTCCGGTAAACGTGGAATATTAACAGCAGGTTGTTTAACAATATGGACAAACTTTCCATTAGGTATCTTTACTGCCTGGTCATATTTTGAACCTGAGTATTACAGTATGGTTTATCCCACTCCTAACGGTCAAAAACAATTACCATTAAATACATTGAATGAAGATGATTTAGACTATGGATCACAATCTGGCACTGATGATTTTGCCGGCTTCAGAAAATACAGACCAGGCGATCCTGTTAATTCAATTGCGTGGAAAGCATTTGCAAGAGAGCAGGGTTTATTAGTTAAACAATTCAGCGGTAAAGGATCGCAAACATTAATACTCAATTGGGAATCCGTTTCACACATTAGTGATGTCGAATCACGATTATCTCAATTATGTTATTGGATATTGCTTGCCAATAAAACATCAATACATTACGGACTGGAAATACCAGACGTCAAGATTGAACCCGATCATGGCGCACATCATAAAGAACTCTGTCTTGAAGCACTGGCGCGTTACGGAAAGCAACAATGAATAAACAGGAACTGGGCATAAATAAAATAATGTGGCTTGCGCTTGGAATTCTCCTGGCTGGCATTCCACATTGGCAACGTTTACCAGTCTGGATCCCACTGTTGCATGTCGGTTTATTGATCGCACGCATTTATATTCCGTATCAATTAGCCACCTTCTGGTCACATAAAAAAACCACCATCAATATAATTCGATTGATAATTATGTTTGGTGGCATATTTAGCGTATACGGAAGTTATGGAAGTCTTGCAGGACGTGACGTGGGTGTAGCTCTTCTGGTTGTGCGTATCGGTCTAAAAATCTTTGAAAGCAATTCAAAACGAGACTATTACATAAGTA
>CAYMPA010000122.1:0-8708 GCA_964392105.1 uncultured Enterobacteriaceae bacterium | reverse complement strand
GCTCCGAAAATAGAATTTTTTTATGAGAGTAAGGATCTCGGTACCCCCTTGAGGGGTGAGCACCGCACGCACGACTGCATGGATGCAGGAGATAGAGCGACGCAGGAAGCCAAAGCCGAGAACCGCAGTGTATATACAATACATGAGAATTCGAGTACGGACGACTGCATGGACGCAGGAGGTAGAGCAACGCCGGGAGCAGTTGCCGAGCTGACGCAGCTATCGCGAAAAAAGGCATTTTCGGTGGCGCTCTCAAAAGAATTTAGTCATGTTCACCCATACTTAAGTAAAATATGATGGCTAATAGTAAAAAATCACATAATGCAAGACACAAGGATGATAATACTCAGCAGCAGCAACCTAAAACCAGAAAGAAAGAAATAGGCGGACCCAAGGGGCCTGAACCTACTCGTTACGGCGACTGGGAAAAAAAAGGACGCTGCATCGATTTTTAGCACATAACTAAAAAGCTAAAACTACACGACCTGTACTATTTCATCAGGTCAGAAACAAAATAACAACCTAGAGGATATCAATTATGGAATCGGTGAAACGACCGTTATCACCCCATTTACAAATCTATAAACCTCAACTGACATCTATACTGTCAATTACTCACAGAGGAACTGGCGTCTTTCTTAGCCTGGGTGCATTACTGCTAACATGTTGGTTAGTCGGGCTTGCTACAAGTGAACAGGCATTTAACTATTTGCACCAGCACAGCAATGCCTGGTATGGAAAAATTTTACTGATTGCCTTCGTTTTTTCACTTTACTTCCACCTCGCAAATGGCGTTAGACATTTATTTTGGGACGCTGGTCTGGGGCTGGAAATCTCAACAACTTATAAATCCGGTTACGCCACTATTGCAGTAAGCATTATCCTGACAGTGATTACGCTTGTTCTGGGTGGTGTAGTATGAGTCTTCAAGGCCCACTAGCCCGTGTACGTGGACTTGGTTCAGCAAAAGAAGGTGTACACCATTGGTGGTCACAGCGTTTAACAGCAGTAGTACTCACCCCACTTAGCTTATGGTTTATCTATTCCCTGGTTGTTGTTACTGGTGCCGAATATGCGATAGTTATTTCATGGTTAGGGAAACCACTTAATGCAGTTTTAATGCTGCTTTTTATATTCGCACTTTACTACCACGCAGCCCTGGGCGTGCAGGTAGTTATTGAAGATTACATTGAGTCAGATTGGCAAAAGATTGCTTGTATGATTCTTGTTAAATTTCTTGCATGGTTAACTGGACTCAGCGCCTCATTTGCTGTGCTCAAGGTTTATCTGGGGATGTAAATAATAATGACAAATTCATACGAAATTATTGAACATAAATACGATATTGTCGTCGTTGGTGCTGGCGGCGCTGGTCTAAGAGCGACCTTTGGTATGGCCGAAAAAGGGTTAAAAACTGCGTGTATTACCAAGGTCTTCCCTACCCGTAGTCATACTGTCGCAGCCCAGGGCGGTATGAGTGCATCACTCGGCAATATGGGACCTGATGATTGGCGCTGGCATATGTATGACACTGTAAAAGGTTCGGACTGGCTGGGTGATCAGGATGCTATCGAATATATGTGCCGCGAAGCTGGCCCGGCGGTTATTGAACTGGAACATCAGGGCGTGCCCTTCTCTCGTACAGAAGAAGGCAAGATATATCAAAGACCTTTTGGTGGCATGACGACCAATTATGGTGAAGGGACTGCACAACGTACCTGTGCCGCTGCTGACAGGACCGGACACGCAATCCTGCATACGCTATATCAACAATCATTAAGACACAAAGCTGAATTTTATATTGAATACTTTGCCATTGACCTGATTATGGATGACGAAGGCGTCTGCCGTGGCGTTATGGCATGGAATCTTGAAGATGGAAAGATCCATCGATTTCGTGCACATCAGGTGGTACTCGCAACGGGTGGTTATGGGCGTACCTATTTTTCGTGTACCTCTGCACATACCTGTACTGGCGATGGCAATGGAATGGTCTTACGTGCAGGCCTGCCACTTCAGGATATGGAATTTATTCAATTTCACCCGACTGGTATTTATGGTTCGGGTTGTTTGATTACGGAAGGCGTACGTGGTGAAGGTGGATATCTGACAAATTCTGAAGGTGAGCGCTTTATGGAACGCTATGCCCCTTCTGCCAAAGACCTGGCCTCGCGTGATGTCGTTAGTCGCTCCATGACCATAGAAATACGTGACGGCCGTGGCGTTGGTAATGACAAGGACCATATTCATTTACACCTGGAACATCTGGGATCTGAAGTCATTAATGAACGCTTACCGGGTATCGCTGAATCTGCCCACATCTTTGCCGGTGTTGATGTATCCCGGGAACCGATCCCGGTTATACCGACAGCTCATTACAATATGGGCGGTATCCCGACCAATTACCATGGCCAGGTTGTCACACTGAAAGATGGCGATTCTGATTCGATCGTCCCGGGTTTGATGGCAATTGGTGAAGCCGCCTGTGTTTCGGTTCACGGCGCAAATCGACTGGGTTCAAATTCCCTGCTGGATATCATTGTATTTGGTCGTGCTGCAGCAAATTATTGTGCTGAGAATATCAAACCGAATACAACACATAAGTCGATACCTGACGCAGGTGAAGAAAGTCTGGCCCGTCTGGATAAGTTACGTTACAACAAGGGATCGATAGCGACTGCTGAAATACGTAATAATATGCAACGCACCATGCAAAATGATGCAGCCGTATTCCGTACCGGTGAATCCTTGAAACAGGGCATCAATAAAATGTCAGATATCTGGAATTCATTTGCAGAGGTCAAGATTGAAGATAAAGGCATGGTCTGGAATACCGACCTGGTAGAAACACTGGAACTGGAAAATTTGTTGCAATGTGCGCTGGTCAGTATTCATGGTGCAGATAACCGTGAAGAAAGTCGCGGTGGTCATGCCCGGGAAGATTTCCCGGATCGTGATGATGAAAACTGGATGAAACACACACTGGCCTGGATAGATGATAAAGGACAGGTGAGCTTTGATTACCGACCAGTGCATATGTATACACTGACGGATGAAGTTGATGTGTTCCCACCGAAGAAACGTGTTTACTAATATGAGAACTTTTCACGAATGATATTTTTCCCCCATGCGTTGTTAAAAATGTGCTCGAATGCTTATTTATTATTTATAAACTCCGCTTCTGCGCGCATTTTCGCCTCGTCTGAGAACAAAATCTCTATCCATGAAAAGTTCTCAATAATCGTCAGTATTGCGTCACTACTTTTTTACGTTTCACCATTTATGGAGTAACTAATGGCTGAATTTACATTACCAAAGAATTCTAAAGTAAAGAAAGGTAAAACCATCTCGGCTGCAGATGGTGCTAATAATAAAAAAACCTTCCGCATTTATCGTTGGGATCCGGATTCGGGAGAAAACCCCAGTCTTGATACCTATGAAATCAACCTGGATAATTGTGGACCGATGGTATTGGATGCCATCATTTATATTAAAAATAAAATTGATTCTACGCTGACCTTCCGTCGTTCATGTCGTGAAGGTATTTGCGGTTCCTGTGCAATGAACATTGGTGGTACAAATACATTGGCATGTACCAAGGACATTGATGATTTTGATAGTGACATAGCCATCTATCCACTGCCGCATTTGCCTGTGGTTAAGGATCTGGTCCCGGATTTAACTCATTTTTATGCGCAGTACGCATCGATAAAACCCTGGATGCAAACTCTATCTCCACACCCGCCGGATGCTGAAAGACTTCAATCCAAAGAAGAACGTGCCGAACTGAATGGCTTATATGAATGTATTCTTTGTGCCTGTTGCTCAACCAGTTGTCCAAGTTACTGGTGGAATAGCGATCGCTATCTCGGCCCTGCCATTTTATTACAGGCCTATCGCTGGATAGCAGATAGTCGTGATGAATTTGCTGGAGAACGTCTGGATGACCTGGAGGATCCTTTCCGTCTTTATCGCTGTCATACCATAATGAATTGTACAAACACCTGCCCAAAAAGTCTGAACCCGGCAAAAGCGATTGCTGAGATTAAAAAACTTTTGGTGTCCCGTACAGTTTAATTTCGATAACCAGTCTATCCTGAAATAACTCTATGAGTACCGACCGTTCGCGTCTTATCTGGCGATGCCGACGAGGTATTCGGGAAATGGATATCGTACTACAGGAATTTCTTAATCAGTCATACGACGCACTCAGTGATGCTGATAAAAAAACATTTTCACATCTGCTGGATGAAAACGATCTCGATATCCTGAACTGGATCATGGGCAAAAACGAGCCAGAAAAAGATGAATTAATGCATATCATCACTATAATTCGTAAATCACGAATTATTGACTGATTCATTAATATGCAAGAGACATGGCTAGCCTTCCTTAAAGAAAAGGGTGCAACAATACAAGATAATGGGGTTATCGATTTTGACAAACCTGATACTGGTTTAGAAGATAGTATTGAAAAACCTATAGCCTCTCCCCTTTCCGGGTTTGCTGTGTTAGAAGTTAGTGGTAATGATCGCCAATCATTTTTACATGGTCAGTTCATCAATGATTTAAATCTGATTGATACACCCGCTGCACAACTTTCCGCCTGGTGTAATCCTAAAGGTCAGGTCATTACAACACTCCTGATAATAAATACTGGCGAAAACTATTTCCTGATTTTTAAGGAAGAATTAAAAGAGGTTGTACAAAAAAGATTAAGCATGTACATCCTGCGCTCTGATGTAAAGATTAATGATATTTCTGATCAATCACCTTTAATTGGTATTGCAAACACGAGTGATCTGGCAATATTTGGTTCAAACATTCCGTCAAAACCTGGCGAATTACATGCCATTGATGATCTCATCATTGTTTGCCTGCCAGATTTTTCCGGTCGTTATTTAATCACTGGTGCTATTGAAACGCTTAAAAACAAAGTTACTGAACTGAATATCAAATCACAAATGACGAGCAGTTCTATATGGGATTTGTTAGATATTCTCGCGGGACTTCCATGGATAACGTCGAAAACTCAAGAACAGTTTCTACCCCAGATGCTGAATCTTGATTCGTTGAATGCATTAAACTACCAGAAAGGGTGTTATCCCGGACAGGAAGTGATTGCGCGTTTACACTATAAGGGCAAAGTAAAAAAAAGATTAAACCTGATTAAATCAGAACAGCAATTGCATATCGGGGATAACATCTATCTGGAACAACCTGATAATAAGGTAGGCACAATCATCAATACAGCAATTCATCCTGATGGTAAATCATATGCACTGGCAGTCATTGAATTAGATAACACAAGCGAAAATTTATATTTTGATAATCAAGCTGAAAAAGAAATTACAATAATTGAACTCCCCTATGCTATCGACTCATAATTTTCGAGATCGTCACATAGTACATTATCAAGGACTATTGAAACGGAATATTGATGATAAATAATATTTATTCTTTATAAATTTATCTAAATAGATTATTCATAATAAATATTTATGATTGGTTTCACTTTGACTAGCGAGGTACTTCTTTTTAAAAAGAAGTACCCAAGAAAACCTTTCCCTGATAGCTTACCCGTTGGGTTCCTGAATAACAACCAATAGCAAACGCGCCGTCCACAGGATTCGTCCCTGAGCCAGTGGACAAAAAATCGCGTCCCTGCGATTTTTGCGCTAGCCATTAGCCGTTATCCAGCAAGCTATCACGGGAGCTTAAAACAACAAAGCCGACCGACTGGATATTGATCTGTATTTCATTGTATAAAATCAATCTATGAACAATGGCAAGATATTAACAAGTTCATTCAAACCAGCTTGGGGGTGTCATAATCGTCACCTGCAAACACTGTATCCAGCATTACTTCGTAAATCACCAGTAATAACATTCAACAATGAGCTGCTCGAATTACCTGATGGTGATTTTATTGATCTCGCCTGGACAGAGAATCAATCGGACACCGATCAAAACAATCCGATCATTATTTTATTACACGGACTGGAAGGCTCAATAAACTCACATTATGCAAAAGGAATATTAAAAAAAGTCCATAGCTATGGATGGCAAGGTGTGTTAATGCACTTTAGAGGCTGTAGCGGTAGACATAATAGATTGGATCGTAGTTATCATTCCGGTGAAACAGGTGACATTCACACTCTTATCTCAACATTAAAAATACGTTATCCAGATCGAAAGCTAGCTGCTGTTGGAATATCTCTCGGTGGTAATGTGTTACTTAAATATCTTGGAGAACAAGGTACTGCATCAGAACTATCCGTTGCGATGGCAATCTCGGTACCTTTTGACCTGGCCGATGGCGCAAGAGTATTAAATAAAGGCTTCTCGAAATTATACCAACGTCATTTAATCAACCGTCTTTGCAAAAAGATGCGCGATAAATTCAAAGACAAGGCAACCCCTGTTGATCTTGATAAACTCAATGAATGGAATAATTTTTATTCCTTCGACCATAACGTTACCGCACCGTTACATGGTTTCAAAAGCGCTGATGACTACTACACCAAATCCAGCTCCAAACAATTCCTGAAAAACATTACAACACCGACGCTTATACTTCACAGCAAAGACGATCCTTTCATGAGCCAACAAGCAATTCCGACTGAAGAAGAACTTTCATCCAGTATTACATTGGAGTTATCAGAACACGGTGGACATGTCGGATTTGTCTACGGAAACACACCATTTAGTACAGAGTATTGGATAGAAAAGAGGCTTTTTGATTTCTTTAAATCGATATTTAATTAATTTAAGTCACTTCTGAGTAGAATTTCAGTAAATTATCCCCGTGATACGTTGCCAAAGTGAATGAAATTGATAGCGAAAAAATCACAGGGATGTAATTTTTAGCCCATCGGATCATGGACGAGTCCTATAGGCGACGCGTAAGCAATTGCATTCACTTTGGGTAGCCGCAGGCCAACGTATTAGGGAAAGGTTCTTTTGCCTACTTTTCTTTAAAGAAAAGTAGGCCGCCACTACAGGCGAAATCAAAAGATTAAAAGAAATACATCTCTATAAGCAATTTCTAAATCAAAAAAACCACTTATAACTAATATTTTAACTCACCCAAACCTTGGTAACACATAAACCAATACAATTGGTATCGAAATAACACTAAATGTATTTCCAAATAAAACCATAGCAGCAACTTTTGACGGCTCCTGGTCGTAATGTTCAGCAAACATAAAACTCATTACTGATGGCGGTAGTGCGCCAAATAAAAATAAGGCACCCTGTTCTATTCGGCTCAGTTCAATAAAAGGAATTATTAATAAAACGACAGCAATACCACTGATAGGTGCCAACAATGCAGCAAGCATTCCTGTTTTCCATTCGGATAAATTCATATCGATCAAACGTACGCCTAGTGCAAATAACAATAGCGGAACACAAATTTTTCCCAGCATGCGAATTGGTTCCAATAAGGTATTTGGGATATCGATATTCAGCACACTAAATAATGATGCCAATATCACAGCAAGAATCATCGGTGTAATTAACAATTTCAGAATATTAAATTGTCTATCAATCAGGAAATTACCAACGGTGATATGTAAAAAAATACAAACGATATAGGTAATTACTGCAATAGGTAAAGCAGCATTACCGAAACTCAATACAATCAATGGCAATCCAATAGTGATAGAATTTACAAACATGATAGGTGGACATAAACTTCTGGGGTCAATAGAAAAAAGTTTCGAAACAATATAAGCAATCACACCTGATAACAGCACTACGATTGTTACCGCTAATGCAAAATTACCGAATAAGCCGACAACACCTGTTCGCTCATAGACGATGCCGAATAATAAAGCGGGAATAAATACGTCCATATTCAGGCGGTTCGGAAGGGTCATATCCGGCTTGAATTTACGACCATACATAAGCCCTGCTGCCACGATTGCATAGATGGGGAACGTTATTTCAAAAATCCTGATAGCAATCATATTTTGGAATTTCCAACGGATTGATTTGAAATGTAGGGATACTTGAACGAATTGTTATTTTTTTTGTCCACACGATATTATGTAATATTAAACAACAACAATAAAATTATATACCATGCATTTAACAAGATTGTTTTATCTCGTTTTATTTATTACTTGTTTATCCTTACTCGGGTTTGGGCTCTACCTGGAACATGTCCAGGGAATAGAACCCTGCCCCCTCTGCACGTTTCAACGTATTGCCTATATTGTGATTACGGTGATTGCACTTATCGCGGCCATTCATAACCCACAGAGCATAATACGAATTGTCTATAATAGCTTACTGATTATTACGGCCTTAATCGGTGCAGGCATTGCTGGCAGACAAACCTGGCTTCAACATCTACCGCCGGAACTGGTACCTGAATGTGGTCCGGGTCTTGAATACATGCTCGAAGTTTTCCCGTTTGCAGAAGCACTAAAGATGATATTGAGTGGCTCCGGTGAATGCGCCGAGGTTCATTGGCGTTTTATTGGATTCAGTATTGCTGAATGGAGCCTGGTTTGTTTCTCAGGGATTATAATTGCCACATTATTAGTGACATTCGTATTAAAACCAAAAACACAGGCTGTTTAACTTTTACTTACTTCAAGATATTTCTAAATAGTGCATTTCAGAGACCGTGTAAAAACTCATGAGCGAAGCAAAGGTGAGGTAAAAATAAGTATGAAAGCGGAGTTTATAAATAATAA
>CAYMPA010000121.1:0-8968 GCA_964392105.1 uncultured Enterobacteriaceae bacterium | reverse complement strand
TTATCATTACGCGAGGGCAGGGTGGTCGAGGTTACGCCTTACCCGAAAAGCTAGAAGCAACCAGGATAATTTCTCTTTATTCATGGCCTGAATATCCGGATGATAATTCAAATACCGGAATTAATACCAGAGTATGTAATTATCGATATGTTCAAAATCCAGCTCTGGCTGGAATAAAACATTTAAATCGGCTTGAACAAATATTAGCCCGATCAGAATGGACAGACGCTTCGTTTGCTGAAGGTATAGTATTGGATCAAGATAATAATGTTATCGAAGGCACAATGAGTAATCTTTTTTATATTATTAATGACACCTTATACACCCCCGATTTATCTGCTTGTGGTGTCGAAGGAATCATTAGAAAAAAAATAATCAGGTTAGCACCTGGCTTAAATATTGATGTCCACATAAAAAAAACGCCGTTTGAAATATTAAACGATGCTGATGAGATTTTTATCTGTAATAGTATTATTGGTGTGTGGCCAGTAAAAATGATTGACGAACAACCCTTTATAATTGGTAAAAAAACCAGGCAAATCAAACAAGCATTACAAGAGCGTAATTTTATCCCTACGTTATGTTGAAACGTCTCTTACGGCTCATTTCTCTTATTTTATTTTTCTCTCTTGTTACAAGTGCCTTGGTCTATGTGGATTACCAGAAATTCCTTGATACACCATTAAAGATTGAACGGCCTTTGGTCTTTACGATCGATCCAGGTATGACATTCACGGATTTGAACAAGAAACTCAAATCAAACCAGTTAATAGAAAAAACAAGGTATTTAGATTTCCTTGTCCGCTATTCAGGTCTGGCAAACAAAATTCAATCTGGCGAATACCGTCTAACACCAGGAATTCGTCCAGACGAGCTCATAAATATTTTTGTTTCAGGGAAAGTCGTTCAGTACTCAATGACATTGCTGGAAGGTTGGCAAATTCACGAAATATTCCAGGCAATAAGTTCGAATGAAATACTAGAGAAAAAATTAAATAATATTGACCCTGATACACTAATGAGCGAATTAGGTTATCCGGAATTAATACCGGAAGGCCTTTTTTTTCCGGATACATATTATTTCCCAAAAGGAACAACAGATATCGCTTTTTTGCAAAGAGCCTATAAGCGATTACATAAAGTATTGGATGAAGAATGGCAACAACGTGATGCGAATTTACCATATCAAAATGCATATGAAGCATTAATAATGGCGTCCATTATTGAAAAAGAAACAGGACAGGTAAACGAACGTCGTAAAATTGCGGGTGTATTTGTACGACGTTTAAATAAAAATATGAAATTGCAAACTGATCCAACTGTAATCTATGCCATGGGTAAACAATTTAATGGCAATATTCGTAAAAAAGACCTTGATATTGATTCACTATACAATACTTACCGTTATAAAGGTTTACCACCAAGTCCGATTGCATTGGTAGGTCTCGAAGCTATCAAGGCCGCATTGCATCCTGAAGATGGAAAGTCCTTATATTTTGTTGCAAAAGGAGATGGTTCACATTATTTTTCAGAGAGCTTGACGGAACATAATCGTGCCGTTGCAAAATACCAGTTAAAGGCAAGTAAACAGTAATGCAACAAGGTTTGTTTATCACATTAGAGGGTGTTGAAGGTGCAGGTAAAAGCACCTTTATGGATTTTGTCGCAAATTTATTTTCCAAATCAGGGCATGATGTTTTACAGACGCGTGAACCTGGTGGTACAAAAACAGGCGAGCAGATTCGAAATATACTATTGGACAGTAACAATATCGGTTTAACAAACGATACTGAACTGCTATTAATGTTTGCCGCAAGGGGGCAGCATTTACAGGAAGTCATTAATCCGGCGTTATCATCGGGAAAAATTGTGGTTTGTGATCGGTTTACTGATGCAAGTTATGCCTATCAAGGTGGTGGCAGGGGGGTTGAACAATCACGTATTCAAACACTTGAAAACTGGGTTCAACAGGGTTTAAAACCGGATTTAACGCTATTATTTGATCTTGATGTGGAGATAGGTTTACGTCGTGCCGGTAAACGAAGTGAAGCAGATCGTTTTGAACAGGAAGAGATCAGTTTTTTTGAAAGAATACGCTCGTGTTACCTGGACAGGGCTGAAAATGAACCAGAACGTTTTCGTATTATTGATTCAGCACTATCATTTGATAATGTGAAACAACAGATTCAGGATATTTTGAAAGAACACTTATGATGGAAATTTATCCCTGGCAAAAGAGTCAATGGCAGCGATTATTGGAAATACAGCGGCAAAATCGCTTGCCTCATGCCATGTTGTTATGTGGCCCGGAAGGAATCGGGTTAAAGCATTTTGCCCAAACATTTGCAATGCAACTATTATGTTTATCTAAAAATATTGATTCTGAATGCGCATGTGGAACATGTCAAAGTTGCCAGCTATTTATTGCAGGCACCCATCCGGATCTAACAACTATTGAACCTGAGGAACAGGGAAAACAAATCAAGATTGCTCAAATACGAGAACTAATTGATTACGTAGCCTTAAAAAGTTTTTCCGGCGATTTAAAAATCGTGATTATTGAACCGGCTGATGCCATGAATCGTGCGACAGCAAATGCCTTATTAAAAACCCTGGAAGAACCGCCTTCCCAATCAATGTTGTTTCTGTTGAGCCATCGACCATCAAAATTACCAATAACCATCAGAAGTCGATGTCAACGGATAGACATTAAACCTGCTTTTGAGCAAGCAGCAATAGAATGGCTGCAAAAACAGTCAGCTGAATCAGATTTATCCCCGGAATTATTGCTTCGATTATCAGGAGGAGGCCCATTAAAGGCGCTGGATTTAATTGAAGATGATCAATTACAGTTTCGACACACCTTACTTAAAGATTTGAATCAATTGAGTCGAAATAACTGCGATCCTGTACAGATTGCAGCTAATTGGCAGACATTGGGTGTTGAAAATATTATTGCCTGGTTAATGCGAATAATACTGGATCTCGTTCGTCTGAAATTACTCCGTGAACGGGCAATTCTGGTAAACCTTGACTTGAAAGATGACTTGCAAGACCTTGTAAATTCATTAGACTTGCTTGCATTAGTCAGGAATTACGATTTTGTATTGTTAAAATACCAACAATCGACCGGGCCAATGAACTACAATTCGTTGAGTATTCTTGAAGAAATTGTGTTGCATTGGAATAATCCCGAAATAGCGAATTAATAGTTAAGGAGTAAAGATAAATGGCTGCAGGCCGTGATCCCAGACAAGGCATTTTATCTCTGACCATCAGGGATAAAAGTGCGCTTTATGCTTCTTATATGCCATTTGTGAAAAATGGTGGGCTTTTCATACCTACAGCAAAAGCCTATAAATTGGGTGATGAAGTCTTTATGTTATTAACCTTGACTGATAGTAAAGATAAATTACCTGTCGCAGGTAAAGTTGTCTGGATTACACCTAAGGGAGCCCAGGGTAATAAAACTGCGGGAATAGGGGTTCAATTCAGCGAACTCGATAAAGGGGCAACCCGAAGTAAAATTGAAAAATCGCTTGCCGGCGCACTGAAATCTGATCGCCCGACTCACACCATGTGAGTGCTTTAACCTACTGTATTAACTAATAAAATAAACCTTCTATTGTGTCATCTCTGGTAGATTCCCACTGTCATATCCCGTTATTAAGCGAAACTATGTCGGTAAACCACATATTGAGCGAGGCAAAAGAAAACGATATTGCCCATATGTTATGTGTTGCCATCGATCTGGAGGGCTCTCCAGACATTATTGCATTAGCCAAACAACATGAAATGGTGTCTGCATCAGTAGGAATTCATCCCAATACAAAGCTTGATGAAGAAGTTTCAATTGAAGACATCCTTTCCCTGGCCAATGGTGATGATGTCGTTGCAATAGGAGAGACCGGGCTGGATTATTTTCGTAGTAAAGGTGATCTTGAGTGGCAACGCGATCGATTTCGTACACATATCGCTGCAGCAAAAGAAATCAACAAACCACTGATAATTCATACCCGTGACGCAAAAGATGATGTTATCAAGATATTAGAAGAAGAGGGGGCTGATACAATCGGTGGAGTTATGCACTGTTTTGTTGATGATTGGGAAACAGCGCAAGCAGCAATGGATTTGAATTTTCTGATTTCTTTTTCAGGAATTGTGACATTTAAAAATGCAAAAGAATTACAAGTAGTGGCAAAACAGGTCCCTTTAGACCAAATGTTGGTTGAAACTGATTCTCCCTACCTGGCACCTGTACCTTTTAGAGGTAAAACGAACCAACCTGCCTATGTGCGTTATGTCGCCGAATTTATCGCTACATTAAAAGAATTAGATTATGAAGAAGTCGCTAAACAAACAACTGGAAATTATCATAAATTATTCAATTAAATCAAATAATTGAATATAATATCTCAAGTGCTTTATCTATTCTGTTTTGGTTTGTATAGAAATGCGGAGAGAAACGAATACCGCCAGCACGATTTGCACAAATTACTTTATTTTTCATTAACTTAGAATGTAATTCTGTCATATTCAAACCTTCAATCTTGAAGGTAACGATCCCTGCATAATCTGGTTTTTCTATGGGTGAAATAAATTCAATACCACAGATATTATTAATATTATCAATAATATAACAGATATTATTAATTATATTTCTAGATATTTTCTCAATCCCGATTTCTTCAATTAAAGTTAAACTGGCAGACAATGCATGGTTACCCAGCATATTTGGACTACCACATTCAAAACGTTTACCTGAATCAGCCAATTGCCAGTCTTTTGCATCATAGTTCCCGGCATCTTTAACCATATGCCAGCCAAATTGGTGTAGCTCCAATAAATCCCTGATCTCAGGCTTACAATAGAATAGGGCAATGCCTTCCGGCCCTAGCATCCATTTATGTGCATCTGCCATGACAAAATCAGCATTTATGGACTGAACATCAAACGGCAGGGCACCCAGACTTTGAATGGCATCAACACAATAAAGAATATTATTTGAGCTACAAAATTGGCCAATTTGTTCAAGATCAAGGCAACGCCCAGACCCATACTGAACGGAACTGATAGTTATTAAACGTGTTTTATCATCACAAGCAGAAATCAGATCTTGCTCAGGCGTAACTGTGTTAGCTATATCGATTTCCCGAAATTCGACTCCATGTCTAGCCTGGGCAAGCCAGGGAAACCGGTTTGAAGGAAATTCTTCATTACTACTCACTATATTATCGCCAGACTTCCAGGCGAGACCTGATGCGACTACAGATAAGGCCTCTGAGGTGTTTTTCAATAATGCAATATCATTAATTGAAGGCGCATTTATAAGTCGTTGCAATTGACCGCGTAGTTTTGTTTCAGTTTCCAACCAGGCAGTATAATTCGTTGCTCCCAACCGACTATTTTCATCTGCAAACTGTTTTACTGCTTCTGTGGTACGTAGAGGCCAAGGCGATACGGCAGCATGATTGAGGTAGATAATGTGCTCATCTTGCGGAAATTCTTTTGTGATTAAATCACTAAGTGTCATGATTATGATATATACCTTGTTTTATAGTGTATTATAAGTAATTAGATGGTATAGATTTATACGCTAATCTTATGAAATTATTATCATTTACAATTTTAATGATGCTTTCATTCTCTGCTTATGCAGTTAAGTTCTATCAGTGTATCGATGATAAAGGTCAGGCACATTTTACAAATCTACCTGAATCCAGTCTGGATTCTAATTGCGAACAAAAAACTGATCACTTCTCAATTATGCTTAATCAGGATTACCTTAATTTAGCAAATGAATTTAATAAACATAAAGTTAAAGAAGACGAGTCTGATGAAATTGATTCTATTACACAGCCTGTTAAGGATATTTCAGACCCGGATAAAGCTCTGGATGAATTAGTCGATACTTCATTAAATAAACCTGAGAATGCAGCAACAAAATTCTTCAAAGCACGCACAAAGACCGTAGAACAAATATCAAATGAGGCTAATCCAAATACTCCACCTGATAGTGTGATGCCATAGAAACACCCTTCATAATAACGCTATTAGTGGGTGGTTAATGATTGTAATAAATTATCAGAAGGGAATTTCGGTTTTATTTTTGCCGTAAATATAATCTCTTTAAAATCGCAAATATTAATTATATTCACGACAAAGCTCGTGATATTTAATTTTACCAAGCGTTTTTGGCTTCCAGCGTGAGTCTTGTACCCATTGATAAAAATCCTGTTTCTCGAGTGGTGGACTGAATTGATAGCCTTGTGCAATGTCACAGTTCATTTGTTTCAGAAGGTGCCAGACTTCTTCATTCTCAACGCCTTCTGCGGTTACTTTCAGACCAAGATTGTGTCCAAGATCTATGGTCGCTTTTACAATCAAGGCATCATTTTTGTTCTTGATCATTCCCATAACGAAGGTTTGATCGATCTTGATTTCCTGCACTGGCAGCTTGCTGAGATAAGCTAATGAAGAATAACCTGTACCAAAATCATCAATAGATAAACGGAATTGCATTTCACTGAGCTTGTTAAGTACTTCAAGTGCTCGTCTTGGATCATCCATTATGCTACTTTCGGTAATTTCTAATGTAATCCAGTCAAGATTAACATCATAATCAGCAAGCAGGCCGGTAAATACATCCGGCAGTTCCGGATCGCTTAGATCACGGGCCGAGATATTTATAGCCATCCCGATATTTAATCCATGCTTGTGCCAACGCGCTGATTCTCGCATTGCTGTTGTAGCGATCCACTTTGTTAACGGATTGATTAATCGGCCTCGTTCAGCAAGTGGCACAAACTCTTCAGGCGAGACACGCCCGTGTTCCGGATGTGTCCATCGGACCAGCGCTTCAACCGAGGTAATCTCGTTACTGAGTATGTCAATCTTGGGCTGGTAAAATAATTCCAGTTGATCGTTGTCTATTGCGCGACGTAGATCGCCCATAAGAGTAACACGGCATGGGTTTTCCTGGTTAAGGTCCGGGGAATAGACTGCATAACCCTTGATAGTTGTTTTTGCAGCTAACATAGCAAGTTCTGCTCGCTGTAACAGCACATCTGCAACTTCACCGTCCCCGGGATAACGAGAGATACCAATACTGACACTGATGTCTATACTGGTGCGGTGAAGAATAAATGGTAATTCCAGTGCCTTCTGGATTCGCTGGACTTCAATAATAATCTGCTTGTCTGCAGGAACATCTTTTAGCACTAAGGTAAACTTGTCACCTCCCATTCTTGCGATAATATCGTTGTCGTGAACCAGGTTTTGGAGGCGTTTCGTGAGTTCTTTAAGGATCACGTCTCCACTCGTATTCCCATAAACATCATTGATCTCCCTGAAACCAACCAGGTTTATATAAAAGATCGACAGTGATTTGTTATCGCGAGAAGCAACATGAAGTGCTTCCCTCATTAGTTCATAAAATAAGGACCTGTTTGGCAGTTCGGTTAAGGCGTCGTGCGTTGTGTTATGCAGAGATTGTTTTTTCCACGCAGTGGTTTCTTCCCTGAGATCGTCGGTCTCTTCCATGATGATCGCACTGGCGTGATATGCCATTAGAGTCGTATTGTATTGACCCCAAAAAGTAAACATAAAAGGCAATAGATCCAGTATCCTTAAGGCAAAGTTACTTTCTTGTGCTTGAATTAGAGTGTCGAGGGTGACTTGTCCCGTCATCTGGTAGCTGACGATGATGGTAGCGATCATGATGGTCATCAGTGAAATGGAGAGACCATATAAACCATATCGATTTACAGTCGATTTAAGCACGTCAATATTTCGTCTCAACATGTCACTGTTGGTCATCATAATGAATCCTTGTGGCCTTGATATTTTTACCTTATTTTCAAATTAAAAGGTGCCGGAGTGATTTAATTTTAACCGGTTATATATTTATGATATAACTTTGCATTGAGAAATTCATTTTCAATCCAGCAAAAGGAGCTTGCTACTATGCCTAGACGTCCACGGATGTATTTACCTGGTATACCTGCCCACATTGTCCAGCGTGGTAATAATCGTGAACCATGCTTCTTTAGTCAAGATGATTATGTGTACTATTTACAGTGTCTGAAACATGCGCTCGGTCGCTATCACGTGAAGTGTCATGCTTATGTTTTAATGACCAACCACGTGCACTTGTTAATGACACCATCGGATGAATCCGGGATATCCAGGGTGATGTCCTTGATTGGCAAGAATTACGTTATGTATATCAATAAAACCTATCGTCGCAGCGGAACATTATGGGAAGGGCGACACAAATCCAGCCTGATTGATGCTGATAATTATTTATTACGTTGTTACCGTTATATTGAGATGAATCCTGTTAGAGCGGGGATGGTGACCAAACCTGATGACTATCAGTGGAGCAGTTATATATATCATGCTTGGGGAAAACAAAACGAATTGATAGAGGATCATACGCTTTATCACGCATTAGGAGAGGCAGCTAATAAAAGCCAGTATGCCTATCGTGAATTGTTTCGGTTTGATTTAACTGATGAAGACATTCACCAAATTAGTCATGCTTTCCATTATAACTATCTACTAGGTAATGACCGATTTAAGGAATCGATTGAAAAAACACTACAACGTCAGCTGGGATACGACAGAAGAGGGCGGCCAAAATCATCTACTGGTTAAAAATAATTCACTCCGGCACCTTTCTACACTCTGTACACACTTATGTGAAATGATGGGTGGTGATATTTACGTCGAGAGTAAAGCAGGCAAAGGCTCGACATTCACGCTACGGTTACCGGCGGAACATGTTAACCCTATTGCAGTAGGTATAAATAATTCTGAAATATAGCTCAGCATCAATAATGACTGCTTTCTTGCTGTACTCTAATTTAATTTTTATTAAGTTAATTTAATATCATGAGTAGAACGAAACTCATTCTTTTTAGTATCCGTTCCTTTTACCGTCAGCACGCCTTCTTTATCCGGAACA
>CAYMPA010000120.1:0-9040 GCA_964392105.1 uncultured Enterobacteriaceae bacterium | reverse complement strand
CGATGGCAGTAATATCCAGTGAACACATAAAGCCAGTTGCTAAGTTCCATCAAAAAGAACTATATATACCGCTATAACAGTAATTATTACGTGTTATTGGATAATTTGCTTGTAACCATTATCATGAACGTATATATTTACTGCTATGACAGTAATAACTGAATTACATCAAATAATTTTATTTCACAGAAAACAAGCTAAGCTGAGTCGGGAAGAACTGGCTGAATTAGCTGGTGTTGGTAAAACAGTAATATATGATCTTGAGAATGGCAAAAAGACTGTTAGATGGTCAACAATAACAACAGTTCTTCACGCATTGAATATAAAAATACAATTTCAAAGCCCTTTAATGGATGAATATGAGAAAAGCTCTAGTAAAAATACATAATATCAAAGCCGGAATACTAAAAGAAGAAAGCCAAACGCATTATCTTTTTAATTATGATCTAGATTACGAAGGTCCACCGATATCCCTTACAATGCCGGTGAGAGAAGCAGGATATGAATTTAAATCATTTCCTCCATTCTTTGATGGTTTGCTGCCAGAAGGGATCCAATTGGAAGGACTCTTGAAAATATACAAAATAGATAAAAAAGATTACTTCAAACAATTATTAGTAACGGGGCTGGATTTAGTTGGAGCCGTTACAGTAGAAAAAATCAATTCACCTGATGAATAAATGTCCGATCACATATGAGATATGCCAGGACAAATATAGTGTATCGGGTCTTGCAAAATTATCACCTCGTTTATCTAATTTAATCGAGCTCCCATTCACAGCACAAGAACAAAGGCGTGAAGCAGCTTCAAGATCTGGCAAAATGTCGATACAGGGTGTTCAACCAAAACTAAGTGCTAAGCTATCTGCCAAAAACCAAGGATTCCAGATAGTAGACAGCCATGGTACCTTTATTTTAAAACCCCAAAGTGAAATCTTTGTAGAAGTTCCGGAAAATGAAGATTTAACAATGAAAATGGCTAAATCTTTTGGGATTGAAGTTCCACTTACCGGTCTAGTATATTCTAAAGATGGAAGCCTAAGCTATTTTATTAAACGCTTTGACAGATACGGCAAAAATAAAAAATACCATGTAGAAGATTTTGCACAATTAACAGGGAATACAAGAGAAACAAAATATAATTGGTCAATGGAAAAGCTTATTCCCGTAATTGAAAATTATTGTACATTTCCATTGCTTGAAAAGAAAAAATTGTTTCGAAGAGTGCTATTTTGCTTTCTAACGGGAAATGGAGATATGCATCTGAAAAATTTCAGCTTGATAACACGCAAAAATAAGATCGAGCTAAGCCCGGCTTATGACCTGCTCAATACAACAATTTCAATGGATAAAGTGGCTGAAGAAATGGCTTTGCCCATGGCAGGAAAAAAAAGAAGAATCAACCAGGCAGATTTATTTGAGTACTATGGTAAAGATAGATTAAAATTAACTGAGAACACAATACTGTCAGAAATACAAAACCTGGATGACAAGAAAGATAGAATAGAAAAGTTGATTAAGATTTCATTTTTATCCAGAGCGATGAAAGACAAGTACTCCGAATTAATCATGGAAAGATACAGGAGATTGGTTGAATAGAGCCGCAGCCAAACACCTATACACAATAAGGAATTCAGCCGTAAATCAAAGGTGAAACGGAGTGTCGCTTGAACCGGAATAGCTTGATACCCTCTCAGCCGGACAGCAACAAAACCGTATAAACCTATAATCGAAAACAAGAATAGAAAAATTATCTAAATGAGAAAAAAGAAGAAACGAATATATATCCAGACGTGGTTAGAATTCAAACCCTATGAAAAACAAACTGTAACAGACAGTTATTATCTTCAGCTTTCTAACACCGTTAAACACGCTATTGTTGCCAACAAACAGTCGTTCGTTTTACAACAGTATTTGGACAACGAAGACATTGACAAGTTAGCCTGCTTTTTGACTTCATACTTTGAGGATGTGATTTCAGAAACAAATCTATGGAGTTCTTTTGTTAATACTCACAAGGCCTTGTACAAAAAACAGGTCCCGTTTTATAATTTAGATGATTACTGCGAAGCACAGATAAATATTCAGGATATATGTTTTCTCATATGGTATTATCTCAATACGATTCAAGAAGAACAGTTTTATCAACCCTTTTATGAGTTTATCTACGAAACTGCTGAAAAAGTATTTGCTGTGTTCGATGAAGCCGGGGATGAAACTCCGGTGAACGAGGATTTGAAATCTGTTTATCAATTAGATGAAAACGAAAGTGATTATTATATCGCCCGTGGTCTGATTGATACGATTTTGTTTAAATCATATTTATTTTATCCAGATACAAGTTCTAAATTGAGAGCGCAGGAACACAACATCATCGAAACAAGCAGATATGATGAACATATTGTCCCGTATTTAAATGAAAATCGTGACAGTGTCCTGTATGGTAGCACTACCCGGCTACTAGCACTAAAGGGCAAAGAATGGGCTGCTTCAGTATTAGGCGACAAACATCCACTTGCATCAGACTTTTTAAATATTTCGGAAAGAATAAGCGGCTATTTCCTTTACAAGGGACAAGATGCCGATAACATAGTGATTGAACATATTGCTTCAGGTAAAGTATTTGACTTAACAAAAGAATCATATGATGATTCAGAGACATTAAAAGAAGTCGACACTATACTGTTTATGGGGATAGCCCGATGGCAGGGAAAGTGGTGGTTTTCGGGAATTTCCTTTCAACAATCCTATGATCCAGATATAGTCATGGATGAAAAAAACTCGTTCGAAAGCAGAATGACTGTCAACTTTTTAGATCATCAAAAGCTGGATACGAATGAAATCATCAGCAAACAATTCAAAGCTTTTAAGAAAATAAATAAGGGTGTGCAAATAGCATTTATGCCTTCAGATAGAATCCAAAACTTTGTTACTGCTTATACAGAACAGTATAACAAGTCATTACGCCTATCTTCTAAAGAACAAAAAGAGGCAAAGCTAAGATTAAAAGAAGATGGTTTCTCTAAAACGAAGGATGGGCATCCTAACTACACTGAGATTTCTGAGACAGGCCTGGTATTTTTTAATCCGAAAAGTGGACTTGAGATTGCACTCGGGGTAAACAGTGCATTTCCTATGCAGGGTAATCCTTACTATGCAGAAGCCTCTAGCGAAGAACATACCATGCGCTTATTAATGGCAGAAGAATTATCAACTGAACTGGTAATGTTTTGTATTGAGAATTGCAAAAAGAAGCTCCCGTTTTTTAATCAGGGAATCGGGGAAATTTATTTGAATGATATAGATTTTTTACTTAGATTTTGGAATAGCGGACATTATCACTCAAAACCGTCGATAACTTATTTTTTACAAAAGGGCCAATAGCTTGGTCTTACCAAAGCAAATTCCAATAATTTATAGATCGGTTCGCGCGTGCCACATACGTGCCATATTTTGCATAACAACGGGTGATAATGGGTGAAAATGGATGCCCTGCGTAGCTTGAAAAGCGAAGCGGGGACAAATGTTACATTGCCGTAACTGAAATCCAGTTCTACTTTAAGCAAACCCATTTCAGTAGCCATCTGCGGGCTTCGCATGGCGCAGCCGAATCTCACACAAAATTTTGGGCCCGCAGGGTGAAGTGTGGCATGCAGCACACTAAATTAGTAATGTGTTATATTGCCTCTTCTAGAGTCTCCTGTACCCATTTGTTGAGACTCTTGCCAGACTTTACAGCTTTAACATAAATCTGGTGGTGAATTTGGGGTGGAATTCTAAGTACAAATTTTCCAGAAAAAGGTCTGCCAGGCTTTTCTCCTCTTTCGTTACAAAACTCTATATAGTCATCGACAGAGTCACGAAAAGCAATCTGGATTTCCTCCACGGTGGTTCCCTGAAAAGTGATTACATCTTTGGTGTCGATCACCTCACCATGAAAAAGACCCGCATCGTCATCAAATCCTACATATCCTGTGTAGCCCATGTATTTTAACATCATTTAACTCCTGCTTCGATAAGAAAGCGGCGCATTGATTTTAAAGCACCTTTGTCTGTTTCTCTTTTAGGATGAGGTCTGTGAAAAACTGCTCGGACATCGTTTAAATATATTCGAACCCTGGAACCTCTTCCTTCAGTTAGCTCGGCCCCCAATGCCTCTAACAAACGTTCAATTCTTTGCCAATTTACGTCTGAGCGCGCAGGATTTTCAAAAATTAGATCAAGTGTTGTCCTGTGCTTATTACTCAACGCCATACTGATACTATATTACAGTATCACATGATACGATGCAAACCTTTTCTTTTATCCAAACACCCTAATAGTCATAGACAGAGGAAGTCAAAAACAACCAGAAGGAATTGGATAAATGGTTCGTCAAGAATGGTGCTGAAAAACTCCATTATGCGTGCCACATTCGTGCCACATACTACGTGATAACAAGTGATCTGGGATGAATATTCTGACTAATAGGGTGGGTTTTCCGTTCATCTAAGTCATTGATAATCAGGTAGATATGGTACTGCGTAAGCATATGTCAGAATCAGGTCTTTTGATTCTCCCCTGCGTAGCTTAAAAAGCGAAGCAGGGTTGATTTCCAGAATAATTCTGTACATATTACCGCCGCAGCTAAGCAAACCAATCTGCGACATACCAATAATCACCTAAAATATATTCTAATCTCATACTCATGATTATGGTACACCTGGGTCTTCTTGGACCATGAATGAGAAGGGGCATAATATGTACTACGTATACATCATTCGCAGTATTGATACTCCATTAAAAACGTATATTGGGTATTCCCAAAACCTGAGAAACCGTCTAAAAAAACATAATGAAGGTGGCTCAGCCTATACATCAAGGTATTGTCCTTGGGAATTATTATGGTATTGCGCTTTTCATGATAAATACAAAGCACTTGAATTTGAAGCTTATCTCAAATCTCATTCCTGATGTTCAGCTAATACCAATTGCTCCTTATAGTCTGCAATCCTTGCATGAGCCATACCGTCAATAAATAGAATAACGATCAGCATGGCAATTGACGTGATGCTGGCAGCTCGCCACACTGGGGTGGTGGTAAAAAAAATGAGCAAGGCAGCTACAATGATCATCAGCGGTATAACCTTAAAAACCACTTTGTATTCGTTTAGCGTGCTATCGACACGTGCCATTTCAGATTCTACAAAAGCTGAGGCATCCTGGTTATAGTCCCTCGGAAAGCTTGAAACCCTTGATACGTTGTTGAAAAACAACCCAAACCCGATAATGAGAAGTAATACTCCAGCCACCAGGGTGGGGATGATGTATGCTCTAGCAAGGTCAGTTTTGCCCAGCTGCCAAAACCCGATACTGGCTGCCACAAATACAATTCCGAAAAGAATAAAGAATGAAGTTGAGAAGACTTCCGCCTTCGCCCAGTCTGTTGCTGTTTTTAATATGTCCATGTCTTAGGCTCCCAAAATTTTTGGTTAAATGGGCCAGGAAACCCCGGTTTCCTTTTCTGCAAGATCCCATAATCTTTTGGCTACGGCTTTATCCTTGGCATGAGGTTCCAGAGGATGTGCTCCAACCGGACCAACCCAATTGCTGCGTCCGGTGGGTCCATAAAAAGCATTCTGGTCTAAATTCTCCTCAGTGACACACATTAATTCAGGATAGGCACCATTTTCAGCAGGTTGTGTCAATGGTGACAATTTCATCAGACCAAACATCATCCGCATCATCAAACTCCCACTTGTTGTAATAAGTGATGTTCTGGAAGAACCAGGATGACAGGCATAGGCTTTAACATCTGTTTTTCCCGCTTTTGATAATCTGTCCTGTAGCTCATAAATGGTCATGATCTGAGCCAGTTTACTTTGACTATAAGCGTCATTGGCCGTGTAATCATTCTCCCAGTTCAGATCGTCAAATTTGATGGTTTTGAGACCCATATTATAGCCCATACTACCTACGGTTACAATGCGTCCTTTCGATTTTTCAATCAATGGATATAGCAAAGCCTGCAGGGTGAAATGTCCAAAGAAATTCACAGCCATCTGGCTTTCCCACCCATCTCCGGTTATGACACGTTTTGGCACCTGTGCGATGGCACCGTTACACATCAGGGCATCGATACGAGACACAGTTTTCAGGACCTCTTCTGCTGCTTTTTTTACAGAAGCCTGATCACCAAGGTCTACACGGATGGCGGTTAGGTCTACCTTACTGCCGAGCTCCTGCTTGATGGCTGAGATGCAATCCTCTGATTTTTTGGGGTTACGGTTCAGCATCACTACTTTACCACCTTTAGAGGCAAGCAGCTTTGCTGCTTCAAAGCCAGTGCCACTACTCGCACCGGTGATGAGGTATGTCTTGCCTTTTAGAGAACCAATTCGCTCAGGTGTCCAGCCCTTTGGTCCGAATTCGTTTTTCTTTGCCATTATTCATTCTCCTTGTATTCCATTTTCGCACTCCAACCGGCGGCACTTGCCTGTTTCAATGACAGGTCTTTCCTGTTCGCAACCATTATAACTCTCAATACAAAGCATATCTAGGCGTAATCATCGCTAAAATATGCCTAATTATATCACTGGGGTTGAATATGGTGATTTTGTGTGTTATGTTGGCTGTATGAGCAAACAGCAGATCAAACAAATTATTGAAGCCAGGCTCCCCGAGAGCGGCATGCTGGAAACTGGGGTGAAGGGCGTGCAACTCTTCCGGGTTACCCATGGGATGCGCTGCGCTCCCGCCGTGTATGAACCCACAGTTATAGCCATCGTGAATGGAGCCAAGGAAGCCATCCTGGATGGTCAATCATATGTGTACGACAGTAGCCAATACATGTGCTGCACCATGTCCATGCCTGTAGAAGCGGGAACACCCACAGCTTCACCAGAGAATCCTCTCCTGGGCGTATATATCTCCCTGGATACACGGGTCATGACAGAGTTGGCCATTGAGATGGCAAGTGCCGCCGGTGCGATTCGCAAACCCAGGGAAGGTCCCCTGCCACAGGGGATTGCGCTGGCTCACTGGGATAACGACTTCACGGAGGCATTGCTGCGACTGCTGCAACTGGGTGATAGTCCTTCAGATACAGCGGTACTTGGGGATAGTCGCCTCAGGGAAGTGTATTACGCCATTTTAAAGGGTGAGGCAGGTGATTCTGCACGCCGCGCATTTGGTGTAGGCAATGAGATCGCCCGGTCAATTGAGTACTTATCTACCAGCCTTGACAAGTCGATCACCATCAACGATATGGCTGCACAGGCGCGCATGAGCCGGGCTGTATTCCACCGCAAATTCAAGCAGGCTACCACCATGTCGCCCATACAGTTCGTTAAATCCATGAAGCTGAACAACGCCGCCATGCGGATCGCCGGTGGAATGACCGTGAACGAAGCAGCCATGGAAGTGGGTTACCTGAGCTCCTCACAATTCAGTCGGGAGTTCAAGCGCATGTACGGAAAGTCTCCCAAACAGTGGAGCCAGGCTATGCAGCTTCCTGAGGGAGTAACCATGCCAGCGTCGCCATTTTTTAACTAACTGCAATAATTCTCGCGTGCCACAAACGTGCCACTTGCTCCGTGATAACAAGTGATCTGGAGTGAAAGTTCAGTCTGGTGGGACAACCAAGTCGTTCCTCTAAGTCACTGATAATCAGCTGGCTACATCGATAGGACTGCATTTGTCAGATTCAGGTCTTTTTTAATCTCCCCGCCTCCACAAGTTTTAATTAGTGCAATAATTACTGTTTAACATACTAATTGTGTAACATACAATACCACACTCTTACCAGCAGGCAACCGCAAGCCATTAGCTATGCGTAAGCGCCATGAGTACCGTTCCTAATTTTGCAAAAAAAATCAGAGGTTTAGTTGATAAGCACCAACTATGAAGGCATTCTGGGATTGAGTTTTACAGCGCTCTGGTTACTATAGAGAATGTCGTGATTATATAAATTCATCGATTGGGATAAAAATATGAATAACAAGAATAATCGAACAGTTGTCATCACCGGCGGAACCGGTGGAATTGGTTTCCAGAGCGCGTTGGGAATAGCCAAGACAGGAGCTCGAGTCATCATCACAGGTCGGAATCGAGAACGTGGTGAGGTAGCAAGACAGCTTATTGTTGACGAAACCGGAAATCAAGCTATCGAGCTGGTTGTCGGAGACATTTCATCGAAATCCGATATCGATGCTCTCGTCTTGGGTCTTAGTAAAGGAATTGATCAAATTGATGTTCTTGTAAACAACGCCGGCTATCTGGGCAGTGAGCCAATGACAAACCATGATGGTCTTGAGATGCATTTTGCAATCAACGTCTTCGCTCCCTGGTATCTCACTCATGCGCTGTTACCAACGCTTAAGGCAGCCAGCAAGCCGCGGGTCCTGAATGTGACGGGCGGTGCAAAACCAGCACGAATCGATCCTGACAACCTTCAGGCAGAGAAAGGATTCAAGGGACTCATGACGTATCAACATTCGAAGAGTATCCTTGAAGCCATGTCCATCGCTCTTGCTCAAAAGCTTGACTCACAAGGCATTACTGTAAATGTCGTTTTTCCTGGGCAAGCTTCGACCTCGATGACATCTTCATTATCCACTAAATCCCTGCCGGGACCAATGAAGCTTATGCTTCCATTTTTCCGACTCCTGTTCAAAGAGGATGGAGGAAAGAGCGCCGCCAGGGCTGCAAAATCGACGATATGGGGATCAACAAGCCCAGATCTCGATGGTGTCACGGGTCGCTACTTTGATACAAATATGCAGGAGCAAAAGTTACACCCAACTGCCTACGACAAACAGGTTCAGTCTAGCATCCTAACCGTTATAGAGGCCTTGGAATGATCGGTATGCGCGTGCCACCTATCGGGAGCTTTGATATTCTGAAGGCTCCTCAAAATAGTGTCAAATCAACATGTTAATTTTTGAGTCTGTGACCAGCTCAGATGCTAATCCGATCATGTATATTAACGAACAGATCTGACATTGTAGAAGTTCCCCCGAAATTTGAGTTAAAAAGTCTTTAAAGTATTGGTGAGTTGTCG
>CAYMPA010000119.1:0-9105 GCA_964392105.1 uncultured Enterobacteriaceae bacterium | reverse complement strand
GATTATATCAAAACCAGATCCTTTAGAATGTTTGGTTAAGTCTGAGGTATTACAAATTATGGTATTTCCCAAATGAAGTTTCCATGTTCTATTAATGATTTAATTTGATCTACGGTTTGTTTTGATTTTCTCAGTGTCGCTTCGTTAGTATTGAATGCATTATGTGGAGTTAATATAACATTAGGATGTTTATTCATTTCCATTATCAGTTTGATTTCATCATCAGTTTTGTTATTTCTTAGATACAACGCAAGTTTTTTTTCAATATCAAAAACATCAAGTCCAATACCAGCGAGGGTTCCATTTTGTAGATATTTATTTAATATATATGTTGGAGATAATTCACCTCTAGATATATTAATAAATAGACTGCCTTTTTTAATTCGGACAAAAAAATTATCATCAAAATAATTATAATTAGATTTTGTCAGATTCATTGCAGATACAATAATGTCATATTTTGAAAGATCGTCATCATGAGCAATGTAGTTAACGTCATCAAATTTTCGTTCTATATCTATACCGGCTACATTCATTCCAAGAGAGGTAGCAATTTTTACAATCTCTATACCTATATTACCAACACCTATGACAAGTAGATTTTTATTATATAATTCGGAACCAGTAATTCCGTTTCTATCGAATGTTTTAAAATTATCAATTTGGTTTGGAAGTTTTTTTAGTAGACATGACCATATAAGTAATGCGTGTTCAGCAACAGATCTGGCGCAATATTTAGGTAAAAACCCATAAGATATTTTTGCATTGCTGTTATATTTGAAAAAATGTAAGTGATCGTGTCCAGTGCTTCTTGTTAAAATAGCTGATATTTTTGATCCCCAGTTTAATGGTATTATTGATTGCGTTCTAACTGAAATTATTGCCCCATTTGGAATATCACAATTTTCTTCCTGGATCGTATTTTCATAGAAGATTGCATTGATATTATCAGGTAGAAAATTGAATATTGCTTTTTTTTCTTCTTGAAATATTTCAAAAAAAACAACATTACTTTTATATTTTGACATAATTTAAATAGTATAATATTGCAAAAATATTCTTTAATTAAAGATTATATAAATTAAGAGAATTATAATACTTTCATATTATTATTATGATTAGAAATTATATTATCTAATATTTCATACCCTATATTACATATTAAATTGAAAACATAAAAATGAAGAATTTAGTGACAGGTGCTGCAGGATTTATCGGTTTTCATACATCACAGTATTTAATAGATCGGGGAGATACAGTAATAGGGATTGATAATCTTAATGATTATTACGATCCTTCATTAAAAGAAGCACGTTTATCTCAATTAAATAATAACGACAGATTTAGTTTCCATAAAATTGATATCACAGATAAGAATACTATCGATACTGTTTTTAAATCGGAATCCCCCGAACGTGTTATTCATCTCGCTGCTCAGGCCGGAGTCCGATACTCACTTAAAAATCCGTATGCATACATTGACTCAAATATCACCGGGTTTATGAATATCCTTGAAGCATGTCGACATTATCCTGTTAAACATCTTGTATTTGCTTCTTCCAGTTCTGTCTATGGTGCTAATACACAAATGCCTTTTAGTGTGAATCATAATGTTGACCATCCGCTTTCAATGTATGCAGCCACAAAAAAATCTAATGAATTAATGGCCCACACATACAGTCATTTATATGACATTCCTGTCAGTGGCTTACGTTTCTTTACCGTATATGGTCCATGGGGCAGACCTGATATGGCATTGTTTATATTCACCAGGAAAATAATTAATGGTGAAACAATAGATATATTTAATAATGGCGAACATAAACGGGATTTCACTTACATTGATGATATTGTTAAAGGTGTCGTTCGAGTATCTGATAACGTAGCAACAGTAAATGAAGATTGGGATAGTGATAAACCTGATCCTGCAACGAGTATGGCGCCGTATCGTTTATATAATATTGGTAATCATTCTCCAGTTGAGTTGATGTATTTCATCGAACTAATTGAAAAAAATCTTAATAAAACTGCAGATAAAAATTATTTACCACTCCAGCCTGGTGATGTGCCGGAGACGTATGCTGATGTTGATGCATTAATTAATTATGTTGATTATTCACCTTCTACTTCGATTGAATCAGGCATAGAAAAATTTATTAAGTGGTATAAGGATTATTATAAAGTATGAGTGAAGTTATAAATCGTAGTATATCCGTTATCGGTTTGGGTTATGTTGGATTGCCTGTCGCGGTTGCATTTGGACAATATACGAAAGTTATTGGTTTTGATATAAGCCAAAACAGAATTGATGAGCTGATTGAAGGCGTAGATAAAACAGGTGAAGTTATCTCTTCCGAGCTCAGCTCATCAAATATTCACTTTACATCAGATTTAAATGATTTGTCGAAAGCAGATTTTCATATTATTGCAGTTCCAACCCCAATAGATGATTCAAAAAAACCTGATTTAAAACCACTTTTATCAGCATCTAAAACGGTAGGAAAAACCTTGAAGAAAGGCGATATCGTTGTTTATGAATCTACTGTTTACCCCGGGGCGACTGAAGATGAATGTGCATCTGTTTTGCAAAATGAATCTGGACTGATATGTGGTGAAGAATTTTTCCTGGGATATTCACCGGAACGTATAAATCCTGGCGATAAAAATCATACGTTCAAAACAATCAAGAAAGTTGTTTCAGCTCAAGACGAGAATACGCTGCAAATTGTTGCCGATGTTTATTCATCTGTTGTCGATGCAGGGGTATATAAGGCATCATCAATAAAGGTTGCTGAAGCAGCAAAGGTAATTGAAAATACACAACGTGATTTAAATATTGCGTTAATGAATGAACTGGCTATTTTATTTAAACGAATGGATATAGATACACATGATGTGCTAGAGACAGCAGGTACTAAATGGAATTTTTTGCCATTCGAACCCGGTTTGGTTGGTGGTCATTGCATTGGTGTCGACCCATATTACCTGACATACAAATCAGAATCTCTAGGTTATTCACCACAAGTTATTCTCTCAGGTAGAGACATTAATGACAGTATGGGAAAATATATTGTAGATACTTTAATTGATATTTTAATTAATGAAAATAATGATCTCGACGGAATTGTTATTACAATACTTGGCATTACGTTTAAAGAAAATATCCCAGATATTCGTAACACAAGAGTTATCGACATAATATCCGAGCTCAGCAATTATCCTGTAACAATCCAGGTTTATGATCCGTGCGCTGATAGCATCGATGTTAGAAATGAGTATCAGGTTGAATTGACTGAATTAGATGATTTGAATAAATCAGATGCAGTTATTCTGGCTGTTCCCCATGATAATTTTATTACGCAAGGATGGGAACTCATTTCTGAATTGTTAAATTCTAATGGCGGTATTGTATATGATATCAAGAGTATACTTGATAGAAATAATAAACCTGAAAATATTAATCTCTTTCGTTTATAAAGATTCAAAACCTCTGGAGAAGAAATAAATGAAGGTAACAATGCTTGGCTGTGGTTATGTTGGTCTTGTATCGGGCACCTGTTTTGCTGAATTTGGTGCCAGTGTTACATGTTTTGACATCGACAAAACTAAGATCAATAAATTATTGGAAGGTAATATACCTATATATGAACCTGGTCTTGAATCACTTTTAAATAAAAACGTTGAACAAGGACGCCTTTCATTCACAGATAATTTAAGTGTTTGTATCCCGGATTCCAATCTTGTTTTTGTAGCAGTAGGTACCCCCACAAGACGTGGAGATGGTCATGCCGATTTAAGTTATGTATATCAGGCTGTGCAAGAAATAGCACCATTATTAAATGGTTATACGGTTATTGTCGATAAATCGACTGTACCCGTTGGTACAGCAAGGAATGTCAAACGCCTTATTGCAGAAGTAAACCCGGATGCTGACTTTGATGTTGCTTCAAACCCTGAATTTCTTCGGGAAGGTGCTGCAATTACCGACTTTATGCGCCCGGACCGTGTAGTTATTGGAGTCGAAAATGAACGTGCGGAAAACGTATTAAGAGAACTATATCGCCCCATTAACTTAATTGAAGCGCCGATATTTTCAACTGATCTCGAGAGCGCAGAATTGATTAAATATGCATCAAATGCATTTTTGGCAACAAAAATAAGTTTTATTAATGAAATGTCTGTTCTTTGTGAGGTAGTAGGTGCAGATGTACATGCAGTTGCCAAAGGCATGGGGCTGGATGGTCGTATCGGACGCAAGTTTTTACATCCTGGTCCGGGATATGGTGGTTCATGTTTTCCTAAAGATACACAAGCTCTGGTTCGTATCGCACAGGAACATGGTGTATCAAGTCGTATTGTAGAAGCAGTAATTGAAGTTAATGAAGCACAGAAGGCGAGGATGATAAAAAAAATTCGTAGTGCACTTGGTGGTAATGAAAGCGGTAAAACACTAGCTGTTTTGGGTTTGACCTTTAAGCCTGAAACAGATGATATGCGCGATGCACCGTCACTCGCCATACTGCCAAAATTAATTGAAAATGGGTGCCAAATAAATGCACATGATCCTCAAGGCACCGATGAAGCAAAATCATCCTTACCCTCAGAAATTCAGTACTATGATGATATCTATTCAGCAGTAAATAATGCTGATGCCGTGGTATTAATGACAGAATGGAATATGTATCGAAATCTGGATATGGATGTAATTAAAGAGAAACTAAACCAACCGGTGTTTATTGATCTTCGTAATGTATATGAACCCGACACCATGAAGTCGCTAGGTTTTGATTATCATTGCATAGGCCGATAGGAAAATAAAAAAAACCATGAATAAAGTAACAAATCAACATACGGTTTGGCATGATCCCTCGGTTTATCGAAAAGACAGGGAAGAAATGAACGGGCACAAAAGTGCCATTATCTGGTTTACTGGTCTATCAGGCGCAGGTAAATCCACAGTGGCACATGCTTTAGAAGATAAACTACATAAAAACAAAGTCAGAACATTTGTTCTTGATGGAGATAATGTTAGACGTGGCCTTTGTAAAGACCTTGGGTTTTCAGATGATGATCGAACTGAGAATATCAGGCGTATCGGTGAAGTAAGTAACCTTATGATGGAAGCCGGTGTTATTGTCTTGACGGCATTTATTTCACCATTTATTAAGGATAGAAAAATTGTCAGGGACTTAGTTGCTGAAGGTGAGTTCATCGAAGTGTATTGTGACGCTGATATAGAGATATGTGAATCCCGTGATACTAAAGGCCTGTATAAAAAAGCAAGAGCCGGTGAAGTTCCAGAATTTACAGGTATATCTTCACCTTATGAAGCACCTGAAAATCCTGAGATAATTATTAATAGCGGTCAGGATTCTATAGAAAGTTGTGTTGCTATTATTATAAATTATCTTAAAGAGAAGGGAATAGTTTAATACAAGGTTCGAACTTCGATGTTCGATGTTCGATGTTCGATGTTCGAAGTTCGAGGTTTGAAGTTCTACGTTTGATGTTTCAGGTTCAACGCTTAAGAGTTAACCTCGAACCTCAAACGTAGAACGTCAAACCGGGGCAGGTTCAGAATGGCCGATTTTCTTCCATTTCCAATATTGGAACTCGCCAAGGTTGGCTGTATTTGGCCATTGTACTTGAGCTGTATTCACGATAAGTGATTGGTTGGTCAATAGAGCGAGAATAACGACACTCGATTAGTGAATGATGCGTTGACATCATTATGTAAGATGCTATGATGCCTATATGAGAACAACACTGACAATTGATGATGATGTGATAGATAAGGCACGGTCTATTGCAAACAAATTGCATATCCCATTTCGTAAAGTGGTTAATGAGGCGCTACGAGCGGGACTGGAAACAGTGGCATCCCCGGCAGAGAGCATGCCTTATCGAACTCAACCTCATAGCATGGGTTTAAAGCCTGGAAGAAACCTTGATAACATCCAGGAACTTCTGGTCCAGGTTGAAGGGGAAGATTACCGTTGATCCTGGTTGATGCCAATCTGCTTCTATACGCCGAAGACAAGCTTAGCCCATACCACGGTTCGGCCCGAACATGGTGGGATACCCAGCTCTCAGGTACTTCACCAGTTTGTCTATGCTGGACGGTGTTGTGTGCATTCATCCGGATTGGGACTAACCCCCGTGTCTTTGAACACCCCCTGTCATTGGAACAGGCCGTTTCAAGAGTTCAGACTTGGCTTGATCAGCCCTGCACACGGCTTATCCATACAACCGAACGGCATTGGGTGATATTTCAGGAAATTCTGCACCATGGGAAGGCTGTGGCAAATCTGGTTACGGATGCTCACTTGGCAGCCCTTGCTATTGAACATGGGTGTGAACTATTCTCGACAGATGCGGATTTTTCCCGTTTTCCGAAGGTTAAGTGGCGAAATCCCATTGCAGAATAGAGAACTCCTTCCTAAAAAACTTCGAACCTCAAACGTTGAACCTCGAACCTCGAACGTTAATTATCGAACCTCGAACGTAGAATGTTTTTATGAAAAGTTGGTATTTAATCCAAGCTAAACCAAAGTCTGAACAGATAGCCAAAGAAAATCTTGAAAGACAATGTTATGAGACCTATCTTCCGCTTATCCTCGGTAGAACTAAAAGGCGTGGTAAAACAATAAAATCAATTCAACCGATGTTCCCGAGATATCTATTTATCCATCTTAGTGATCAAACGGATGATTGGGGACCAATTCGTTCAACACTTGGTGTTTCAACCCTGGTCCGTTTTGGTATGAAACCAGCAAAAGTACCTGAAAATCTCATAAATGGTTTAAAAGAAACCGAAAATAGTCAAGGAATTCATGAGTTTCCGAGTAAAACGCTATCTCCGGGAGATAAATTACTAATTGTTGAAGGTCCATTTGAGGGATATGAAGCGACCTTATTTAGCCAAAAATCGGATGATCGTGTCATTGTACTATTAAAAATCGCCGAAAACTTTGTAAAAGTCAAGTTAGAACAATCACTTATAGAACCTTTACCCTAGTTGTTTGTTCTTAGTTCTAATTATTCTAAATTTCCTCAAACCTCAAACCTCAAACCTCAAACCTCAAACATTGAACATTGAACGTTAAGTCTCGAACCCCGAACTCAGAACGTCAAACGTTGAACATTTTTCACAAATGATATTGGCAATGCCAGACTACATGCGTTAGTTTCCTGAATCTACTCATTGTATTTTTCTCTGCTTGCCTTTGCCGGCACAACTCAAGTGGAGTTCTATCACGGGTTTTTACGTTAAACTAAACCCTTCAGATAGGTCATGGCCGGTGCTACCCGTATCCCGTCTTGACTGATGTAGTCTTTATTACCCCTTGCAGATAATTGCCAGGCTTCTGCCTTGGGAAATTTTGATTTTAAGTAGCGTAAACCACGATCTATGTCGGTATCGGACCACTTGCATTCAATTAATGTTAACGGTTGCCGGTGTTCAACTATGACGAAATCTACTTCCCGCCTGTCCGTATCGCGAAAGAAATATAATTCTATGTCCCGGCCCAGTGTATCCTGCTGGTAATGTATCCATTTTAACAAATGACAGGCAACCAGGTTTTCGAATCGTGCGGCATCATTCTCAATCACTGACCAGTCAAAGTGATAATGCTTTTGCTCCTTCTTGACAGCACGGATTCGAGGCGCCCCAAAGGGTGAAAGGCGAAATATGGCATACAGTCTTTCCAGTATATTTAGCCAGGATGAAGCCGTTTTATGACTGATCTGTAGATCTTCACGAATGGCATTAATCGAAAGAGGCGAGCCAACCAGTTCAGGCAAGCGCAGTATGAGAAGTTCCAGTTGTCCCAGATCCTGAACGCGCTCCAGCGAAGTGACTTCTTCCTGTATCAACAATGTTCGATATTCGCGGGACCAACGCCGTGCTTCGGTTGTACTGCCACTGAGCCAGGGTTCTGGAAAACCTCCCAGTCTGAGTAATTCATGTAATTCCTGTTGCGTCTCAAGTTTGAGTTCAGCTATTGAAAAAGGGTGCAGGCGCAGCATGTGGTAGCGTCCCTGTAATGAATCTCCGCCAAATCGATAAAGATCAAGACGACCACTACCCGTAACGAGGATCTTTTGTTCCTGCTTGTGTTCATCATAGAGTCCCTTAAGGTAATTTCGCCATCGCCGGTATTTGTGGATCTCATCGAAAATCCACAATTTAGACGCAGGGAGTTCCAGTTTGAGTATTTTTTCGCGATGTTCCGATACGTCCCAGTTTAAATACCCTGCTTTGGCATCAGGTAAACTGAGTGAAAGTGTCGTTTTACCGACCTGGCGGGCCCCGGCAATAAAAACCATTTTTCTCTCCAGATCCTGTTTGACCTGGCTGGCAATATAGCGTCGTGTTTCGGACATTAAGTTAGTTTATTAGTATTTTCACCTATAGTCAAAATTACTAATATTTATTTTTGACTATGGGTGAAAATCACTGTCATAAGGAAATCGTGCAACTCGTCCAAGAGTGAGAATGGGATCCTGGAATGTACCCCAAAAATGGACAAAGTAATTGACGCGAGACAGAGCTTTTACATGTGAAACATACGGATTTGATAGCTACCTCATTGGGGTATATGCTTGTTCAATGGAAATCATCGAAATTCCACATTTTACTGACATCCTTCATAAGTTTCAGACGGATGATGAGTATGCTGCATTGCAATGGTTTCTGGTACTACAACCGACCGCTGGTAATATTGTGGCCGGTTGTAGCGGGGTGAGGAAGGTGCGATGGTCAAGCCGACACCAAGGCAGGCGGGGCGGACTACGTGTCATATATTTACATCTCCCGCGAAAACAATAAATTTGGATGTTAACGATTTATGCGAAGGTAGATAAAAAAGATCTCACTCGTAATGACAAGAAGGTATTGAAACAGATAATTCAGGAGATTAAACGATGAGTCATGATATAGATATCAAGCTTGAACAGCAATTAAAGGCCATTCAATCACATAAGATGGGCCGAAAGTCCTTACGTGCGTTCAAGATTGAAAATTCAGCGTCCCCCGCTGAGATCCGCCAACGATTACAATTGACGCAAGATGCTTTTGCGGCACTATTAGGCGTCTCTGTT
>CAYMPA010000118.1:0-9339 GCA_964392105.1 uncultured Enterobacteriaceae bacterium | reverse complement strand
AGGGTAGAGAGACTGCTGCGCAAATGCCCTTTTGGTCCCCTGTAGTTGGTCAATAAATGATTAATGTGACCCGTAAGTTTCAGTAGTCAGGCAGAACGCCAGTAGATGTGTGGAAATCTCAACTGGTTGTTATCCAGAAGAAAATTTGAGTGTTAGTGAACTACACAATATTTACGCGCTTTAATTTGTTATAGACAGAATTTCTGGAGATGCCGAGTTCACGTGCTATTGCTGAAATATTTCCGTTAAGTCTTTCATAAGTATCGATCACTATATTAAGCTCCTGATCGCGCAGAGATCTTGAAGTTTGCAATTTATCAGTAGATGGGAGCATGTTTGTTAATATGCTATGTATGCTGGCAGAAGGGAGCACAGAATTTCCTAATTCGATATTTACCCGAATCAAAAAGTTCTTTAATTCACGAATATTTCCTGGCCAGTTGTGATTTTTAAGAATATTATATGCTTTATAATCCAATGTAAATGGATCGATAAAATCATTGATGATGGCTTCTGCAAGTTCAGGAAGATCTGAACGGTGTCTCAGAGCTGGAATGTGAACATCAATTGTATTAATACGATAAAGCAAATCAGCTCTGAATAGTTTATTCTCTACGGCTTCTTCAAGATTTCGATTGGTTGCCGTAATCAATAGAATATCTACTTTCTGTTCCTTGGAATCACCCACCGCCCGGATACACCAATTATCAAGGAAGCGCAACATAGTTGCCTGAAGAAGTAGAGGCATGTCGCCAATTTCATCGAGAAATAATGTACCACCATCTGCTTGCTTTATTAGACCTGTCGCCCCACTTTTATTTGCTCCTGTGAATGCTCCTCCATGATACCCAAAAAGTTCAGATTCAATGAGAGATTCTGGAAGTGCAGCGCAATTTACAGCGATGAACTTGCCACTACGCCCACTGCAAGTATGGGCAAATTGTGCAAGCATCTCTTTGCCTGTTCCAGATTCACCGCGTATGTGAATAGGAACTTTGTGTATGACAGATTTTGATATTCTTGTAACGATGGCTTGCAAACCATGGTCTTTATATACCATAGGTGGTAATTCTTTGCTCACAAATACTGAATTATGACTATTTAATTGAGTGAGTATTTTAGGGGATAGCTGCTTTCTTGGATTGCATATGGAGACTGCAAATGTACTGCCTTGCATATCAACAAGTTGACAACTGGAATCTTGATATTGTGAGCTATAGAAAGTACTGAATGATGATTGAAATATATCTTTGAATTGAGATCCAGCATGTAACGGGAGTCCTTGCAATAAATAATGGGCTTGTCGATTTGCAGCTATCAGTGTTCCATCTTCATCGACAACAATAATTCCAGCTTGGAGAGTGCCAAGAAATTCGTATCTATTATGTAATTCAATAATAATATGTTCATGAAGTAAGCTTCTATACAAACCATTCTCTATCGTAAGGCAAGACATTTTCACCAAAGCATGAGTGTGATATTGTCGTGAGTGACAATCTGAAGATGCGTCAATAATTCCTACAAGGCCACCTGATGGATCAAATATAGGCGCGGCAACACAGGTGAGATCTCCGTGGAATCGAAAAAAATGCTCACCAGCGTGGACAGTACTAAGATTTTGAGATTTGACAACAACACCCAGTGCATTGGTTCCTGAAATGGTTTCACTCCAAACACTGCCTGGAATAATTCTTTTTGAATCAGCGATGGTGTTAAATGTATCGTCAGCTATACTCTCAAGTATGGTCCCGTTGCCATCAGCAAAAACGATAGCAAAGTTTGAGCCAGATATTTGTGAATAGAGGTTACGGATTTCGATGCTTGCAAGACGAGTTAATGATTCATTTTGCTCACGGATACTACAGAGTTCGGCTTTATCGATAACAACATGTTCTGGTTCACGTAGTGGATCAAGACCATGTTCAATGCAACGTGACCATGAAGATAATATATCTGCTTTGAGAAAGTCATTCGCAATCTGGCCTTTACGTTCGAGAAGTACACGTGCCCGGCTAATTCTGTCGCTGAATGCTAGCATCATATTCCTCTGTGTCCTATGGTGAATTTGCTACTGAAATTGCAATCGACCTACTCTTGTCTTCTTATTTTGTAGGAAAACTATTTTTAGGTGATTATCTTATAAAATAATAATACAGTAATAATATAATAAAGTAAGAGTTCTTTTTGACTTCTAAAGTAAGTATACAGAATATCTGGGACTTGATCATAATCAGTGATTGTAGCAATGAAATACTATGGATCAAGATTACCAAGGAAGGTGAAAAATGTTCATATTCTGAGCATATGTTCAATAATAGTGTTGTGAACGTTCGTATGTTGAGCCAGAATTATTCCTGTATATTGTTTGGTAGATGCTGGTATATCAATCGGTTATGAACATATTGTCATTCTGGCATGATAGCTGCTTAGAGTATTTCACATTACAGGCTACTAATGCAAGGAGAATACCACGATGAAAGCTGCGGTACTACATGACTATGATGAGGAATTAGCCACCGAACAATGGGTTGTCTATGAAGACGTACCTGATCCAAAAATCACCAAGCCAACTGATGTCATTGTGCGTATCGGAGGTGCAGGCGTTTGTCGTACAGATCTTCATATTGTCGAAGGTATTTGGAGAGATCAGGTGGAGGTGGATCTTCCCTACATTATGGGTCACGAAAATGCAGGGTGGGTGGAGGAGGTTGGCAATGGCGTAGAAAGTGTTAAAGTTGGTGATAAGGTCATCGTGCATCCTTTGGTAACAAATGGCCATTGTTTGGCATGCCGCCGTGGCAATGATATGCACGCAGTTGATGGTATTTTTCCGGGAATTAATGCCAATGGTGGGTATGCTGATTATCTTCTTACAACTGAGCGAACATTAATTAAATTGCCAGATAGCTTGGAGCCGAAGGCTGTTGCACCCTACACGGATGCTGGTTTGACCGCCTACCGAGCAGCAAAAAAAGCATCGAAACACCTCGAGCCAGGTGAATTTGCTGTCGTTATAGGCGCGGGTGGCCTTGGTCATATAGGTATTCAAGTTCTGGCGGCTCTGTGTGCGGCCGAGATTATTGTTGTGGATGTTTCCGATGCCGCGTTACAACTGGCGAAGAAGATTGGCGCGCATCATACTTTGCTAGCAGATGAAAATTGGGTTGATGCAGTGCTTGAATTGACTTCAGGTTTTGGAGCTGAAGCTGTAATTGACTTTGTTGGTGAGGGAGATGCAATCGAAAAAGGGCTTTCAGCAACTAGAAATGATGGAAGTTATTATATTGTAGGATATGGAGGTAAAATCGAGATTCCAGCAATCGATATGATTATCTCAGAAAAATCTATTATTGGGAATCTTGTGGGCACATACCCGGAACTTGTCGAGTTGATGGCACTGGCTGATCGAAATCTGGTTAAACTGGATACTCATGAATACAGATTGGCTGATGCCGATATAGCGTTGCAAGATCTGCATAACCGTAAGTTTACGGGACGGGCTGTGTTGATACCTTAAGGTGTCATTTTAACTATGAGCAATATAAATGAGAGGAAAATGATGAAGAAACTACTATTTTGCAGTATAGCTGCTTCACTGGGAATGGCTGGAACTGTGTGCGCAGCCACCACCGATTATAGTAAATATAGTATTGAAAAAGATGTGCCAGGAATGTGTTCCTATACATCCATTGATGCCAAGGATTATTCAGGACGCACTCTCAACATAATTACTCATGCCGTACCGGTGATGGGTGAGCCAACTGATCTTCATGCGAGTCAGTTCGAAGAGTTAACAGGTGCTAAAGTAAAAGTTGTACACGTGCCATTTGGTGACCTTTTTCAGCGAATTATGGTTCCTTTTCAGACGCAACAAAATGCCTATGACGTTTTGTTTTACGGTTCGCTCTGGATTGGTGACTTAAATCCCTATCTTGAGCCTGTCTCAGAAAAATACCAAAATACTCAATCCATGAAAGAGGTCACGTCTAATTACAAAGATGTGGCCACATGGGGTAAGCAAATGATTCAGTACCCCATTGATGGTGATCGTCATTATCTAAAATATCGCACTGATATCATTGATAATCCGGAGATGCAGAAACTTTTCAAGAAAAAGACAGGTCATGATTTGACAGTTCCAAAAACGTGGGAACAATATGATGAAATTGCCCGCGTATTTAACGGCTGGGATTGGGATAAAGATGGGAAGAAGAATTTTGGTTCTGCAGAAGTTGTCAAACGTGACGATCTGATGTTTTCTGCATTTATCAGTCGCGCTTCAGCTTACGCTAAGAATCCTAATGTAAAAGGAGGTTTCTTCTTTGATCTAAAAACGATGAAACCATTAATAAATACTCCTGGATTCGTCCGTGGACTCAAAATGTTTGTGAAAGCTCAGCAATATATGCCACCAGGAGGTAATAATTTCGGTCTTGGCGACGAGATATTCTCGTTTGGTGGTGGCCAGACATTGTTCAGCTATTCATGGGATGATGCATTTATTCAGAGTATGCAGAAGGACAGCCGAATCAGAAACAAGGTTGCTGCAGCGCCACTGCCAGGGTCAAATGAAGTCTGGAACAGAATCTCTGGAAAGTGGGATAAATTTGATGTTCCAAGCACTGCGCCCTATATTACGTGGGGTTGGACCTCTGCTGTATCAAAATTAAGTAAAAACAAAGACATGTCATTTGATTATCTTTGTTTTTTCTCTAATCAGGCCAACACTAGGCATGATTTACAAATTGGTCGTTTCGGTATCAACCCCTACCGGACGACACATTTTGATGCCAGCTTCTGGAGTGGAAAATTAGGTTGGAACGCGAAGACTGCAGCAACCTATGTCAGTACTTTGTCAGGCATGGATAAAAGTAAAAATCGAGTCTTTGATCTGCGCGTTCCAGGAGTAAACCAGTTCATGTCCTCTATGGCTGCTGGTGTTTCTGAGGCGCTAGCTGGTCAAAAAAACCCACAGGAAGCACTTGACGGTGTAGCCAAGGAGTGGAGCCAAATAGTCGATCGGCTGGGCAAAGATCGGATACGCAAAGCTTATGCCAAAGTTGTTGCTCTTGAAGATAATTTGAACTAATCTGCCAACTATTGCCACAGTCCTGGTAGGATCATTTTCCAGGACTGTGTGCGTCTAAGGATGCTGTTGGGCTCAATTCATGATGTTCACTTCAAGACGAAAGCTAATTTTCTTGTTGCCAGGATTGCTATTACTGGTTGCAATTATCGTGTTTCCACTGGGTTTCACAATTCGTGTTGGCTTTTCAAGTTGGGATGTAATCAAACCTGGTCTTGATTGGATAGGTTGGAGCAATTACCTGCGACTTTTTATGGATATCAGATTCTGGGACTCACTTTTGCGACTCTCAATGATGGCGACATCTACGGTAATTATTGAATATATTCTTGGGTTTGGTTTGGCATTGCTGGTCTGGAAGCAGGTGAAATGTGGAAGATTCTTTCGTGTCCTCTTTTTGATTCCAATGATGACCACACCTGTAATCATGTCCGTAATATGGCGGACCATGTTTCACGAATCTCTTGGACCTATCAACGATATTCTAACTACAATCGGGCTAAGCGCTGTTCCCTGGTTGTCGACTGGAACAATGGCTGTCATCAGTATTTCTATTGTTGAGATATGGCAGTGGACCCCTTTTATGTTCTTATTGCTGTTGGCAGGGTTGCTGTCCCTGCCCAATGAGTCTTTTCAGGCTGCTGCCGTAGATGGTGCTGGGCCATTTCGAACATTCTTTCTGGTAACATTCCCACTGATGGCACCCGTTTCGATTGGTGCGCTTATTATACGTCTTATCGAAGCATCCAAAATCATGGAAACTGTCTATGTGCTAACATCAGGTGGGCCAGGTACAGCGACTGAAACGGCAAGTTACTATATATATATAAGAGGTTTGCGTGATTTTCAGATCGGGTATGCTGCTTCACTGTCGGTTACTTATCTTGTCATTATGATTATTGCATTAACTATATTGGCAAAAGTACTGACAAAGTTTATGATCAAGTAGGCAGACTACTATGCTTGGACTATACAGATTTCTAAAATACCTTGCCATTAGTATTTGGTCAGTATTTGTAATTGCTCCTTTTTTGTGGGCACTGACAACATCGTTTAAAACTTCATCGGGGATTGTATCTGGCGCCACATATATCCCCTGGTTGCAATACCAACCATCCTTGAAGGGTTGGGGGGTACTCTTTAAGCAGGGTGGGCAGGGGATCAATATTGTAGAACCATATTTGGCAAGTCTTACGGTCACTTTGTCAGCCAGCTTTATAAGTTTGATATTTGGCACCCTCGCTGCCTATGGATTATCAAGGTTTTCATATAAGGTTGGCCCAATTAAGAATTCCGATATCACGTTCTTTTTTATCTCCCAACGTATAATGCCTCCTATTGTTCTTTCAATCCCCTTTTTTTTGATGCTGCAACAATTCGGACTTCTTGATTCCAAGCTTGGTTTGATTCTTGTTTATATAGCTCTGCTAATGCCTATCTCTGTGTGGGTGATGGTAGACTTTTTTAATAATATCCCTAAGGCTATTGACGAGACAGCAATGCTAGATGGATGTGGCCCAATTGAAACTTTCTGGCGTGTAATCTTGCCGAATTGCAAGCCAGGATTGGTGGTCGCGGGACTATTCTGTATTATTTTCGGATGGAATGACTTCTTTTTTGCATTTATTTTAACGTTTACTAAAACACAATTACTACCTGTTGCAATTGTTGCATTGAATTCTTCAGTTACTCCATGGTGGAGTTTAAGTGCTTCAGCACTGGTTTCGGTTATCCCACTGGTTATTCTTGCATTTGTCATAGAGAAGTATTTGTCGAGAGGAAATTTAGCCGGAGCTATCAAGTAGCAATATTTTTATGATTTTATCTATCAGGTTAGCATTTGTTGCATTTGGTGTCTTACAAGTCACAATGTCCCAGATGAATATGAACCCAGGATAAATTACTCTCTATTATATTATGTCTTTAGTTATTAATAATCTAACAAAAGTTGTAGATCAACAAACACACTTGTATGGTATCAATCTTGATCTTAAGCCTGGTTCTTTTAATGTAGTGCTTGGCCCGACACTTGCTGGAAAAACCTCGTTACTTCGATTGCTTGCTGGGCTTGATGATCCTACGTCAGGTACAATATTCCTCAACGGAATCAATCTATCGGGCATTCCTGTTTGGAAACGCAGTATTTCCATGGTTTACCAACAATTTATTAATTATCCTCATTTAAATGTCTATCAGAATATTGCATTTCCATTACAACGCGCGAAGATGAGCCAAGGTGAAATAGATGACAAGGTTAGAACAGTCGCTAAAATGTTACAAATTGATGAACTTCTATTGAGAAAACCAGGCGAGCTATCTGGCGGGCAACAGCAGCGCAGTGCTTTGGCTAGATCACTAGTTAAAAGCTCAAATATACTTCTACTGGATGAGCCTCTCATCAATCTAGATTACAAGTTACGTGAACAATTACGTGAAGAATTTGATGGTATATTCTCATTAAACAAAAATACAATTATTATCTATACAACTACCGACCCAATGGAAGCATTACTTCTCGACGGAAATCTTATCGTTATTAATAAGGGCAGGCAATTGCAATGCGGATCTACTCATGAAGTTTATCGATCGCCAATAAGTGAAGAGGTTGCACGCGTATTTAGTGATCCACCAATGAACATTCTGTCTGGAACGATCAGTGATACTACTATTTGTATCGGGAGTGATTTAATCTTTCCTAAATCTAATTATCTGTCTGCTCTTTCTAATGGAAAATATAGATTTGGTATTCGTGCTAACTCTCTGGGCTTAAGTAGGTCGACTGGTGATGAGGTTTGTTTTACAGCTCTGATAGAGCTGGGTGAAATCAGTGGTTCGGAAACTTTCATTCATATCCACTATAACGATGTACTCTGGGTTATTCAGGAAAATGGTATTCATGAGTACGCACTTGGTCAGGAAATTCCAGTATTCTTTAATCCAGATAATCTTTTTGTCTTTGCTATGGATAAGACTCTTCTGGCTTCTCCGGAAGCCACCCATTAAATAATACCTTAATATTTATGGCTTCAATTACATTTGCCGATGTTGGCCATTGTTACTCTGGGCAACCTCAATCAATTTCAGATTATGCATTGCAACCTATGACAACCGTCTGGGATGATGGACGCACGTATGCTCTATTGGGTCCGTCTGGCTGTGGAAAAACTACCTTACTTAATATCATATCTGGGCTGATTCAACCGACTAATGGACGTGTTTTATTTGATGGGATTGATGTAACCACTCTGCACACTTCAAAAAGGAATATTGCCCAAGTATTTCAATTTCCAGTTATCTACAAGATTATGAGTGTTTATGATAATCTGGCCTTTCCCTTAAAATGTCGCAATCTGCCAACTGCAGATATTAATTCGAAAGTTATGGAGGTGGCTGAGCAATTAAACCTGACTGATTATTTAAATGCATCTGCATCAACACTTAATGCTGATGCAAAACAACTGATATCATTGGGTCGTGGTCTGGTTCGAGATCATGTTGCTGCAATTTTATTGGATGAGCCCTTGACCGTTATTGATCCACAGCTTAAGTGGCGTCTTCGTCGAAAGTTAAAGGAAATGAATGAAAAGTTCAAACAAACTATGATTCTGGTTACCCATGATCAAAATGAAGCACTAACTTTTGCGGATAAAATTATTGTAATGAAGGATGGCTGTATTGTTCAGACAGGTTCTGCCCGTGAGTTGTTCGAGGAGCCCGTGCATACTTTTGTAGGCTATTTCATTGGTTCACCATCGATGAATTTCATGCCGTGCCAGCAAGTTTCGAATGGGGTGTCTGTAGGCGATCAAACTATTCGACTCCCTGCTGTAAAGGCTTTGTCAAAAACTCTTGATGGTGATTTGCAGATAGGAATACGTCCAGAATTTCTTGAGTTGACATCAGTTATCGCTGATCATTCAATGGAAGTAACTATTCTAAACAAAAAAAACCTAGGAAGTTATTGTATAGTTACCGTGCTATTTGCCGGCCACAAGTTGAAAGTCAAAATCCCTGATAAACAAGCAATTCCCTGTGAAAAAGGGTTTCTCAGATTTCCGCCACAATGGACTAAGCTCTATCATCAAGGCTCATTAGTCAGACTGCCTATCCAATGAGTCATCAACTAAAGCTCCTATCCAGACTTTTCCAGTGCAGAATTATTTGGATTTGATAGGTTTGTTTTGATCAGAGATACCAACTAGGATCACTTTTTTCCTATTCGTTGCCGCTTGTATCTGATGTACCTTATGATG
>CAYMPA010000117.1:4381-9451 GCA_964392105.1 uncultured Enterobacteriaceae bacterium | reverse complement strand
ATTACTAACACCACGAGTCGCTGAACGATGTTTAACAACATTGCTTTCTGGTACTATATCTGGCGACCCGGAAACAGAAAAATAGCTAACCATACTATCTTCAAAGCCAGAGTATAAGAATACATCGCCGTTTGTTGCTAAGTAGTTATACTTAAATTCTTCAATTCCAATATTACCACTCGGTATGTTTAAATATTCGAACATATCCGAACCGGCCTTTTTGTAATAATCATCAAAGGCTACCCGTATACGTTTTTTCGTATTGCCCGAAACATAAGCCCAATTAGATTTTATTTGTGCGGTTACGCTTGCATTTTGTAAATCCAAAGTAGGTACACCGTCGGCAGTAAAATAATATCTAACCTTCGTCCCGGCTTCTGCCCTTGTGTACATTATAAGTTTATAATCAACTGAATCGTAGGTAAATTCAAGAGAATGCCACGTTAGGGCAAATGTTTCCCATTCTGAAAAGTCCCGATCAAACTCAATATATGTTGGGGGATTTGCATTCTCGAACGTACCATCAAGCTCAAGAAAGTATTCCCCACCATCATCTAACGATATATGCTCTAAAAAATTAGCAGGGTAAAAAGCGTGGTTCCCCTGGAAGTTTTCAACCTGCGAAACAAAAACATTGAATCCAGTTAGCCTTTTATAATATTCATCAAGCGTATCTGATATACTTATATCAAGCGCAACGCTTCCATTTGCATAAGACAAATATATATTTGGTTTATACGTATCATCTGGAAATCCAAACTGATAACCATCATACACCGGGGCAACATAAAATATGTATGTTGCTGTGGTTGCGCCAAGCGAGGTAACATTAGATTCAAATATTGATATACCATAAGAAAATAGGGTATCAAGTATATTCCGCTCACCGACAGGCTCAAGATAATTCCCGGCGCTTATTGTTATCGGGTCGTCACTCCTTGAGAACCGTGTTTTTTCTTCCATATACCCATACCACAATGGTTTATCACCATTGCCGGAAGTTGAAGTACCAACACCTCCCCGCATAACACCGTTAAAGGCAATTAATGTCGCTTCACTACCATCAATAGTTCCATTGTTATTATCTGTATAGGATTGAGCAGAGTAAACACCGGAAGTGTTTTTATATATAGCAATTCCAGTATCGCCTATTACAGTAAGGGTTGAAATACTATTCTTATCTAAAAATTCTTCCATTGTCTGGATACTGCTAAATGATGCCAAAGAAGCTATTGCCGTGTATGGATTACGCTTTACAGCACTCCCAACTTTAACCGTTGGACGCAGATTCTCAAGTTTCTGAAAAACATAATCAGGCTTATCTTCATTCGCGATTCGCGACGACTCACCGTCGAATTTTCTTATGTCAAGATAGTCTTTCATTCAACTATTCCGTGTAAATTAAATCACCAGACGCATTAGCAACAAAATTGTCTAATGAAATCCAAGAATCAGTTATATCGTATAATCCATCGTCATTTTGGTAAAACCAGTGCCGAAACGTACCAAGATCATCAACAACATGCCGCTGTATCTTTCTACCTGCTTTTTCAGACCAGAACAATAAAGCGCCTTCGTAGTCTATGTTTGAGTTTTGACTGTAATCCGCAAGGATACGGGCCTTCAAAAGCTGTATATATTCGGGCAAAACATTATCGGGCAAATCTACATCGTCTGTCGCATCGGTCATATCCTCGCACTTTCTCAAGTAACGTATGTCCATTTCGACTCCGCTATCTGGTGCTACTTTTAAGGCAATACGATCGTCGGTATAGGTGTATCTTTGCGTATTCCAGGATTCAGAATCATATTTAAAATATAGTATCTTGCTTATTGCACCCTGCATTAGATAATTACGATAAGTTGTGTCGGTACTTTCTGCCGTTGTCGAACCAGTTTCTTTGTTATATCGCTCAAGGTTTATCATCGCCATATCGTTAAAGTCATTGGCCGTATCGTTGAATATATCAACAAAATCCGAATCGTTAAACATCGCCAAGACAGCACCGTCTACGTGAGCAAGTAAAAATGGCCTTAATCTGTCTTTGATTTCTGTAAGAGCTATACTCATTCTATTGCCCCCGCAAGTTTCAGATGCGTTGCCTGCAATTCGAACTCTTCAATAAACCCATAATAGCTGGCAAGTATTAAATCAATCAGTACATTGTCTCCAACAGAGCTGAATACAGTGCCTTGTGATGCCCCCAACGTCGGATGTGTTTTTACATAATCAAGATAACCCGTTGTTAAGGTTGTGGGTTTTATATATGCTTTACCATTTGCTACCAACACGGCAGGATGATCCTGATCCGGCGTTAGAACAAAATTAGACGAATCTCTTTTTGCAAATTCCTGTGGATCAAATAGAAGCTCACAATTCCTTTTGCTAACACTTGGACTCGTTGTTTCAACCTTAACGGCCAATGCAAGTTCATAATCACTTGGCAAATCCTCTGCACCGCTCGAAAATGTCAACGAAGAGTCGGTTACAACTAACGCCGAATAATGCAAAGGGTCTTTCAATATCTGGATAACATCGGTGCAATGCTGTTGAGCGAACTCGTCTATTGAGCTATCCTGTAAATCATTGACAGCCGGTGTAGACATTTCTGCCCGAAGATGTGTTTTAACCCGCGTTCTTATGGCGGCTCTTGATAATGCCATCTATTATTCCCTTAAACTTGTCATACATTGTTTTTAGGTCATATCGTTGTAATATAAATGATCTATATCTTTCTGGCGCATATTCACCGTCAAGAATTGTTTGAATCTCACCTAAATCTTTCCATACCCAAGATGGGTTTATCATATCCCTTGCGCCAATCCAGTTCCTAACAATAGGTTTACACCCACAGGCCATTGCCTCTAATACGGCTACCGGGTTTCCCTCTCGCATACTGGTGTTAATCACATAGGAATAATCTCTATAAAACTTTGGCATATCGTGTATCTTGCCGTGGAAATGTAGGTTGTCTGGACGTTTGTTCCTAAGATATTCAGCAACATCTTCTTCGTAGTATTCTCCTGCACAATGAAATTCATACCCAGGAAAATGTTCAGCAATAAGAACCAATTCACCAATTCCCTTTTTCCTTTCAATGGAACCGGCAAAAGCTATCTTATTGTTTTGTTTTTTATCTACATAATTGAACTCTTCTACATCTACACCGTTCGGGATGACTATTGCATTGGCTATTTTCTTACCAATTCTTGACTCAACGAAATCTTTAATGTGTTCAGCAACAAAAATAACAACATCAAACTTTGCAAAGTCTACATAGAAAATTCTTTCTGTAAAGGCTTCGTAAGCGTGCACCCTAAGTATTTTCGCTGCGTCCGTCTCAAAGTTTGCTATCTCGATCGCATCATTATCAAGCCATTCACACCAAACAATCTCTGCGCCCTTTATACTTTCAGGATTGAACTTGCGATCATCCATTGTACAATAGTACTCCTTTGAAAGCTCTTTGTAAAATGGTTCGATAAAGTTAGATTGTCTTGCGTGAAAGTGTATATCACCTGCATTTTGTACTATCTTAATATTTCCGGTGGCTCTTGCTCGATGTTCATTGTGCTGTCTATAATAATAACCCGAATGATACGGTACGTTTACAACAAGGTCCCCGCGTAACTTAACCTGGTCAAACCAGGCCCTATCTACTCCGTGTTCTAAACTTTCATCAAAGGGGTGCTCTAATAGATAATCCCTACGCACCAATCCCTTATGTTGCCTCGGAACAACAACACCAGAAATATCATCACCCTCTTGGGTAAAGGCCGTCATTTGAGTATTGACAGCAATACAATTAGGGTGCTTAGACGCATGATACATAGTTGTAGCAATTAAGTCGGGCGTAATCCAATCATCATCGTCAACAAAGAAAACCCAATCGGTATCGGCTTCTTTTATACCCTTGTTATGACAATATCCAACGGTATTTTTCTTGTCTCTGTTATCGACAACAATTAATTTAACCGGATAAAACTCAAGAGAGTTCCTGATAGACCTTATGGCTGTCTGCACCCAATCTGGATGTTCATTACTACGACTATCAATTATTATTACGGTTACATTCATAAAAGAAGGGGGCAAAAGCCCCCTATCCTCCTTACGGAATAATGAACGATACGTACAAATCGAAGTTCTTTTTGTTCGTAGCGTCACCATCAATGAACAGTTTGTAGTACGGCAATTCTCCGTTTTCAGATACGTCATACAAAGCAGAGGCATAACCGGTACCGGTTGTAATACTTATAAGGTCATCTTTCAGAAGTGCGTGTGTCCCACCAGAAACAGGACAGGCGTAAACAGCTACGTCCGCTCCGGTAGAAAGAGCCGCACTCGGCTTCATTGTTACCTGAAAGTCAACACCAGGCGGTAAGAAATCAATCTCACTCCCTAAACTGTCGCTTATGGTTGCACCGCGCGTAATTAATTCGTGAAACACAGCCATTTCACCACTATGAAATTTGGTGTGCAGTTTTTTCCATCCACTTAAAGTGTCTGCCATAACATCCTCCTTAGGTCACCGGGGATACATTCTCCTTCTCCTTCGCCTTCGCATTCAACGGAATCCCCAACAATACTCTGATATTTTTAATTAATACTTCTTTCCGTAAGGGCTTGTAGTGATCCCTCACAGAATCATAATAGTTACACTCAGCGCCTATTGAGTCGGCCAATTTGTGCAAATCCGGGGCTTCCATTCTGTTCATATCGGTTACAGACAATACGCCAGTGTCCAGGGCTTCCTTTATTGCCTCTAATTTTTGGGCCTGCTTTACTTTTTTGGCCTTAGCCTTAGTTTCCTCTGGCGAATCGACATAAACGATCACTCCGTCATTATAAGGCTTAGATTCAATAACAGCCTCAAACATTGCCCGGTCATCTTCCTTATCCATGTTAAATTTGCGGATACGTTTTTTTGTACCGGGTTTTGAACCAAACCTCAAAAGGGGAAGTTCGGGGGCGATCTTAAAAACGCCCCCTCTTACTTCCGTGCCAAGATACTTCATTGTTCCTTTTGGATAGGTTATTGGTCTTTCAGACATAATCCTATTCCCTTTCTT
>CAYMPA010000117.1:0-4281 GCA_964392105.1 uncultured Enterobacteriaceae bacterium | reverse complement strand
ATACGTTCTTTTGTTTTTGCAAACGAGTTGATTTTCAAGAACAAATCTGCACTTGCAAACAACAGTTTGCGTTTCCCGCCGTACATACCGGGTCCTTTAACCAAAAACTCATCCCAATCGGCTTCGGTCAAACCGGCTGACCAGTTAGACAGAGTATTGTCCCCGCCGCCCTCGGTGATGTAACGTTTGATGCCACCCATAAAATATTGGCGACCATTCGTCCCGGCAATATAATACCGGCGACCGTGGATGATGTTTTCTTCTGCCTGGATACGAATATCTTTGTAGGTCTCATCCCGGCGCTCAGAGCGTTCCGAACCAGTGTAATTCTTAGCGTCCATCTGAAGGTTACCGATTACATAGGGTGCCCGCAGGAATTGGATATAATTAAACTCCTGTGCATCTTTGGTAACTTTCATTGCCGGTTTCTGTGAATATTCCTCTGAGGCATCAGACAAAACGTGAATCTTATCACCGTCATAGGTTGCAACAAATTTCAGGCTTGTAGATCCATCATTAGAAGCCCAACCAATCGGGTCAACAACAATACTTGTATCGGTATTGACTGTTTTAACAACACCAATATTTGTATGGGTTGTACCTGAATCGTCGCGTCCTGGAACTTCAACAGTATCGCCAACCTTGAAGCGTTCTGTGTCGGCCCCACCACCTTCGGTGTTTTCCGGGATTAATGTTACGGTTGCACCGGCAGTTGCAGACGCACCGACATCAGTAGTCAAAAGGGCCCAACGAGGAACTAAATCTTTCGTTGTCCATTCAACCTTTTCGTTACGGGCCTCCCGGCCCTGCGGAATTGCATTGATTATTTTGTACAACGGAGAAAGGTCGTTATACAAATGTTGTAAGCCCGGCGTTACGTCGCGGACCTTTTTTCCTGCAAGAACATCTTCAACTCCCAATGTCCCTGTTAATACTGAAGCTGCCATATAAAAACTCCTCCCTGAGTATTGGCTACAATCCCTGTTTCCTGAACATCACATCAATAGCATGCTCATGTGAATTGCTAATCCCCAATTCTTCCCAATCTTCCAGTTCCTTTAATTTCTCTCCGTCCGTATCTTCCTGAGTAGTTGTTTTCTGGTTCTTAGCAGCGGTTTCTTTTTTAAGATTTTCCTCGATGGTTTTTCTTTCATCCTCACCATAAAGGCTTTTAAACGCCTTGTCAAGCGTCCAACCACGTGCCTGCGCTTCGTTACCTATCGCACTCCATTTAGAAAGTTTATTAAATTCGGGATGATCCTCACCGGCTTCCTGTATTCTGTTAACGGCTTCCAATAAAGTTTCATCCTCAAGTCTCTTAACATTAAGCATTTGATGTTTTGAGGCCAGTTGTTCCATTTCCATTTCGCCCTGTCGCATCATACTTGCCTTATAGTTAGAGTCTAATTCGTCCCTTTCTTTGCTCAACTCAGAAAGTTTGCTGCGTAAGGCAGCCATTTCCGGTACGGCAGTATTCAGAGCATTCTCAATAGCATTTCTTACAATTGGTTTGAGTTTTTCCCGGCCAACCTGTATTTCAAATTCATCATCATCTACAAATTTTAGGTCGCTGAGTTCAACCTTTTCCATTATGCCATCAACAAGCTCTGACGGTGCTTGAGGTAGTTCTTCTTTCCCGTACATATACGGTGAAATTTTGTTTACCAAAAGTTCAATCTTTTCAGGCGATTCTTCCTGTAATTTCTTTAAATATGAAATGGCCTGACTCTTTTGGCGCAGTTTCTTTTCCCAGGTATTGTAGTTGTTGAAAGAATCTCTGTATTCCTTCAATTCAGGGAATTTCTGCACCAATTCTCCGAACCGCTCTTCGGTTAGGCCCTCTTCTTCAGGTTCTTCCTTGGCCTTTGCATCCGGTTCTTGCGGCTCTTCTTTGGTTGTAGGTTCATCAGAGCTTTGTTCTTTAGGCTCTTCAGTGCCTTCTTCTGGTTCACCTGAACCCGCTTTGGGTTCGCTGACTACCTCTGAACTCGCCAACATCTCCTCTACTGAGGGTTGGATGAACGGGTTCTCTTCTTTTTTTACTTCTTCGTCCATGACTGTACGTTCCTTGTACTTAGTCAATAGTTCCACACTCCCTATGGGGTTAGTGTGATTAATTCAATTTTAATACATTGCCCTCCGGGCCATAAATTACCGGTTTACCTTCGTTTTTAACATCTTCTTCGTTTAACAACTCGGTAGTTATCGTAGCGGCCCGTATCAAATCTCTGTTGTTTAGGTTGATATAAGAGGCTTCGTTGATAATTGTACCGCCGGCCAATTGAGTTTGTGTACTTATACAAATATCAGTTTTACCCGACCGCATCTGTTCAACGACAAACTTATGGCTTTTGCCGTCAAGCTCAAGGCCACGTTTGTATACCAAAACAGGCACACCCTTTTCATCAACTGAATTTTGCGGGGCAACATAAACCATTTCAAGAAAATGTCTTTGTTTATTGTTCGACGATTTCGCCATTTTCGAACATTCCTTTATATTTTTGAATCTCCTGTGAAATTACATCCACAAGCCCTTCACCACCGACCTCTACCATTTCCTGTATTAACCCTATCGCCTGGTTCTGTGCGATCATCCTTTCGTGCTTCTCTTGCCAGGAATTAGGATACATCGCTTCTAACAGATCACGATCGGATATTTTACCAGCCTGAGCAAGTATAAGGGCCTTGTTCATTTCGTTTTCTTTTGTTTGCTGGCTATTAAACTCTACTTCCAACTTAACATCGGTGAAACCCAACTCACTCAACTGATTTTGTTCTGATCCAACCTGGTTAAACGGTATTGTTTGGTCCTGGCCGTTTATTTCTCTTGTGATAGAGAAAGGTTGGTGCATTTTAGTTTTAATATAATGAAAGATACAGAGCGAAAGGTTTTTTAGTGCATATTCAATATTGGGTTTCTTGGCGTATTCAGGCATAGTTCCAGCAAATTGCAGATTGTTAATTGCCCTGCCGGATAACTGACCGCTTGCCGCCGATTGAAACTGCTGCGCCTGGTTGCTCGACCCGCGAATATCGTCGAACGAACTACGCATCCATTGATGCCACTGCAAAAGAGCAGGATTAATGTCGTTGCCTCTAAATTCTTCGACCTTCATATTGGGATTTGAGAAATTAACAGCGCCGTCTGTTTTTGCAGCCTCGCGTTTAAACTTAGTAAACTCGTCCGGTTTCGCCGCTTTAGTCACTTTTAAATTCTTTATACTTGCTTTTATTACATCCAGGACAACAGAGGCTGTTATATTCATCTGATCCTGCTGCTGTTTCAACTTTTTATAAAGGCCCATTGGGTAGCAACCAAAAGTACTTGATTTGCGGGGAGTGTGAATCAATGGGATAAGTCTAAAACAAGGGTACCCGGTTTCTACTGGTTTCTGCACCTCTATCGTTTTATTTATATAGGTGGTCATATAATAGACTTTACGTTCTATTCTAATACCATCAACTACAACAAATTTATCAACCCAATATTCAACCTCGTAAACTTCAACATACTCTTGTTCGCCAGTATAATTCTCGGCAACAGCGGCCTCAATCTCATTCCACAATTTATTTTTTCGCCCATTCTTATTCCTGCCCCATTTTTCAAGAGCATAAGTTTTCAATCTACGTTCTTTGTGAATACGGTATGTGTCATCATTGTGCATACCGGTTATAGAGTCTGGACTAAGCAATAACCGCCCCTGTGCAATCCCTTTTATTTCGGGGAATCCTATTCCATATCGGTCTAACTTGTAGGGATTGTCTACAAATTTTAATCCGCCCAAACCCTCCAAATAAAACCGATTAACCTCAACGGGTAGAATAAGCTCTTTGAAGTCATTAGCTTCTAAAATATCATTGTGTAACTGTTTAGCAGCCTCGGCAGTTTCCCCACCACCAATCAATATCGGGTGGATGTCGCCACTTAATAACGCTCCGGAAGCACGATCAACGGTATCGGTTATTATGTTTTCCTGAATATAATCTTTGTCGGATGGTACGTCGGAAGGAGTTTGTTCATCTTCATAATACTCACGGGCAGTATCATATTCGTCCTTAACTTTGTTCCAAGACGATTCCGCAATTTCTATTTTGTCTGGCCAACCCATAAAATTCCACTCTTTTTTACTACAAACTAACAACTTTACAACAGAAAGTCAAGGATATAGCCTTGATTAATGCCAAATACTTCTAATATCTCTCTTACCGGTAGCTTCTAACCCAAATTTAGGTGTACCAAATTTCTTTGCATTGTCATATTCTATCCTTCGCGGTTCAGGT
>CAYMPA010000116.1:0-9579 GCA_964392105.1 uncultured Enterobacteriaceae bacterium | reverse complement strand
AGTTCGTACGACATTAATGCACCATCAAAATATTGTTGAAATATATTGCTCATAACTTCTCCTTTTTATTATCACCAACTGATACAAATATTTTTGAAAAGAATTCTTGTTGAAATGATCCAAGATCAAAATCGGGACACCTGATTCCACCTCCTGGAGATATATTTTCAAACCAACCAGCACCACCATTGTAGTATTGGATCTTGGCAATAGTTTTATGTGTTATTAAATCAACAACTTCAACAATCCGTTTGTTGACGTTTCCACTTATCTGATCTTTCCTTGTTCTAACAAGATACTGCTCCTGAATTTTCATTCCATCCCCAAAATAATCTTTAACATCAATTTTCAAGTTTCCCTTTTCATCAAAATATTCCGGGCTAATCTCAACAGAGTTATAAAATATAATTCCACCATCTTTAGCACAGAGGTGCAGTACATAAATCCTGCCAGCAATGGCGTCCCCCGCAATAAAACCTATAAATAAAAATATACTGGTTAAACTTGCCATTAATTTTTTAGGCCATGTTTTAGGCATTCTCCAAACTTTGTATGTGACAACAGCGGCAATAACTAAATATAAGAATAGAATTGGAACAAGTATTAAGCCCATATTTATCTCCTGACCAAACTATCTATGGCAAAAAGGGGACGGATTTATTTTTAAACATATTTTTATACATGATTTAAATTTCCATCTCTGTAGTATTTTTTATAACTGCCCATCCGCTTTAATTATTATGGTCCAGTCTGAACCCTCTTTCTGGCAAGATCATGACAGAAATCAAAGGGTCAGTTTCGATTGATATCATTTTGCTTTCTGAATCCTTCACTTTTCCTGATTTTACTCCTGTAAATAACATCCCGGTATTATCCAGATTGAGTGGTTTTTGGTTGTGTCTTTCTAACTTCTATTGGGTAATTTCATGCCGCCTTTTCATCTCTGTATATAACGCATCTGTATACTCTGACCACACGGCGACAAAATCACCACTGGCTAAACTGGCAATCATCGGAACATTCGTATCCCCCCCCCTGCTGCGGTGTTACTCACTAAAAATTCATTCCCCAGCTTCTCGCCCGTCGCGCTAAACCGTTGTCCACTGATGCCAGAGGTTTGCCACAGCACCACAAAACTACCATCGTTTAGTATGGTGACGGAGGGGTTATGCTGATCTCCAGTAAGAGTCGTATTAACCAGCGAAACCAAAGGGTCAGTTTCGATTGATATTATTTTGATTTCTGAATGCTTCACTTTTTCTGTCTCCTCCTCTTGTCATTGGAATGACTCTCCTTGCCAATTGCCTGCTTATCTTCTCTTTAAAGTAGTCGCTCCCTAATACCCATTCCTTGTTCGTTGCTTCCCTTATTTCAGTTAATTTCTTCTCTGAGATATGTGTTTTGAATAATGCACGATAGGCCGCCTGTCGCAACTCGTAACTGCGTCCCAATTCTTTGTATTTGTAATGATGTGTAATTAATGGATCTTCATGACCCAATGCATTGGCTCGATAACTTGACCAGGGATATTCTGCCGGGTGTTCGACCATCTGCGCACGCACAGGATTTAATTCAATATAACGTTAGCAGGTCAATAAATACGCGGAAAATTTAGGGTCAGGTCTTGAATCTTGAATACATTCATATCATTGCTTCCTCTTTATTCATTTCATATTGCTTTACAATCTTGCTGACTGAGCTGTAATGCAAATTAAAATAATCTGCGATGTCCTTTTGACTATAAACACTACTTTTATAAGCTGCATAAATAGCATCGTTACGCTGATGGTATTTCCTTGCATAATCGTCAAGCGAGGTTATCGCGTGTCGTCGTTGTATCTTGGGGATTTCTGTTAGGTCTCTCTCTAAGTCTTGTTTCATCTGCTGTCGATGTACAAACTGTTCATCGCCCAGATAAAGTTGCTGTCGCAGTTGTTCCCAAAGTGAGGGTTGATTCACACCTTCTCGTATAAAGTGAATAAAGTGTTTCTGTGCCGTTGATAGTCGTTTACCAAAGTGACCGAGTATTTTGTCTTTCGCTAGCCATTCTGGCGGGGTTACTTTGTCTATCATTGCACGGTAACTGCTCCAGGGATATTGTCCCGCAGTCTTGATAATATGTGCACGAACTGGATTCAATATGACATAACGTATGACTTCTAACAGGTAACTGTCTTTCTCGACCAGTATGGCTTTGTATCTTCCTTGGAATAAATGACCCACACGTTGATGCGTGCGATTAAAGGTTTGTGTATAGATACCATTTAACTGTCGCATACCACGTGACAAGTTGGCCTGTTCTGTTTCGATAACTAAATGATAATGATTCGTCATCAAACACCAGGCATAGCAACGCCAGTGATAACGTTCACAGGTTTGCTCAAGGATGCTGAGAAAAGTGCGTCGGTCTTGTTGCGTTAGATAAATATCGGAACGGGCATTACCGCGAGACGTAACATGATAAATCGCACCGGGGTATTCAACCCGTAAGGGCCGTGACATCAGCATACTTCCTTGTATGGCTTCATAATCATTAAAGACTACATCATCCTTAGTTATATTTCTATCCATTAGCATTGTTTCAATATCCTAATTCAAGATTCAAGACCTGACCCTATTTTCATTTGCTATTTTCATTTGCCATAAGTTCCAGGATGTTTTCAGTTATTGTTTAATCCATTTATCGATCATATTAACTACCTTTCTCTCACGCTCTCATCCTTGTATCTCAACAATGGACTTAATAAGAATTCAATCAAACGTCGTTTACCTAAATTGACTTCCACCGTGACTGCCATGCCCGGTGTTAGATTTACAATCTTTTCTTTAACTTTCATTGTGGTCTGGTGCATCTTTACACGCATGGCGTATACCAGACCCAGATTTTCATCTGGCGTTGCATCGTTTGAGACATTTAGTATTTCTGCATTAACGAGTCCGTACTTGGTAAAAGGGAATGTCTCTACTTTTATTTCTGCTTCCTGACCTTCATGGACAAAGCCTATATCTTTATTTGGTAACCAGGCTTCGACTTCAACGGGATCGTCATGCGGGATGATATGCATGAGTTCTTGTGCAGGTGTGACTACGCCACCGATGGTATGGATGGCCAGTTGATGTACGGTTCCTGTCACCGGTGCTCGTAAGTTTTGTAGTGTGACGCGTTTGTCTGCCTTGACTATTTCCTGGTCAAAAGCCGTTATTCGATTTTCAACATCAGAGAGTTCGGTTAATAATGTTTTTTCAAATTCTGCCTTTTGTGCTGTCTGACGTTGATTGATGTTTGCAATGGCAGCATCCACCATTCTTGAATTATTATTTTGCACATCGCGTTCCTTTACTTGCTCTATTCGTTCCTGTTCTAATTCAAGCCACTGTACACGTGGCACCATATTGTCTTTTGACAGGTCTTCGAGTGATTTCGCTCTTTCGGTGATTAACGGTATGGTAGAGTCAAGTTGTTTAATGCGTTCTTTTATTGCACCACGTTCTGCTTGTCGTTGTTTCTTTTCGTCTTTTAAGGCTTCAAGCAATGAATAATATTCGTTGAGTTGTTTGCTAATTCTGTTTTGTTGAAGTTTTATTTGCGAAGGCGTTGCTTCGCTTAGTTCTGAGAAGTAATCCTTTTGTTCTTTATTATCAACCGTATCAAGGATGATTTGAATTCGTGCGCGATCCAGTTTTAAGGCAAGTTGTTGATCTTTGGTTTGTATTTGATCAGCATCAGTTAAGGTGGGATCGAGTTCGACTAAAATTTCACCAGCATTGACATCATACCCTTCTTTTACATAAATAGCCCTGACTACACCCGTTTCTAATGGTTGAATAATCTTCACGCGACTACTGGGTACGATCTTGCCCATGGCCACACTGACGATATCCACTTCACCTACCCAGGCCCAAATCACACCAATGGTAAAAAATATCATAATTGACCAGACAATATAACGCGCCATAGGTAATGGTGGCGTTTGCTGAATTTCTAATGCAGCTGGTAGAAATTCTAACTCATCATTATTATTATTGTTCGTCGTTGCAATCATGATTAATTCGGTACAACCATGCCAACCTGATGTGAATACAGTTTTGAATAATAACCTTGTTTTTCCATAAGCTCAGCATGGGTACCGCCTTCAACAATCTGGCCTTTATCAATGACCACAATATGATCAGCTTCCCTAACCGCGCTTAGGCGATGAGCAATGATGAATACTGTTCTGCCTTTACAGATGTAACGCATGTTTTGATGGATGATGTGTTCGGATTCATAGTCCAATGCACTGGTAGCTTCATCAAAGATTAAGATCCGTGGATTTGTTATTAAGGCACGGGCTATGGCAATGCGTTGACGTTGGCCTCCGGAGAGGTTACAACCATGTTCGCCGACTTCGTTATCATAACCTTCAGGTAATTCCAGAATGAACTCATGTGCACCCGACATCTTTGCTGTCTGGACAACGCGTTCCATTGGCATCGCTGGATCACTTAGAGCAATATTTTCACGAATCGAACGATTGAAAAGAAAGTTTTCTTGCAGGACAACGCCGATGTTGCGTCGAAGCCAGACAGTATCGACCATGGCTAAATCGACACCGTCAACCAGGACTCGCCCGCTTTGTGGGACATACAAACGTTGTATCAATTTTGTAAGCGTACTTTTACCTGAACCGGATCTTCCGACTATACCAATGACTTTACCGGCAGGCACGTGTATTGAAACATTATGTAATATTTCCGGACCATCGGGACGATAGCGAAAGGTAACCCCTTCAAACGTCACCCGGCCTTCTAAATCAGGAAGCGATGCTCGGCCGGGACTGTAGGCGGGTTCCGGTTGTGCATTTAAAATGTCACCTAGCCGCTGTACTGAAATACCGGCTTGTTGGAATTCTTGCCATAGCTGTACCAAACGTAAGATAGGAACACTAACACGGCCGGCCAACATGTTAAAAGCAACGAGTTGACCTACTGATAAATCACCATTAATCACCAAGCGTGCGCCGACCCATAATATAAGGAGTACAGTCACTTTGTTAATGAATGAAGCCACCTGACTGGCAATATTACCCAGATTGGTCGCCTTGAAACTGGCTTTCACATAACCTGATACTTGTTCTTCCCAGCGCCGTTGGCTTTGCGGCTCAACCGCGCTGGCCTTAATAGTCTCAACACCATTGACGGTTTCCACCAGAAAGGCTTGATTCTCTGCACCACGATTAAATTTTTCATGCAGGCGTGCACGTAAAACGGGCGTCACAAAAAAAGCGAGAATTATATAGAATAGAATCGCACATAACACAACATACGTTAATGTTGGACTGTAGAGATACATTACAGCAAAAAATACAACCGTAAAAAACAAATCGATTACGAGTGTCAGTGCCGAACCGGTAATAAAGTTTCTTATACTATCTAGCTCTCTAACACGCGCGACGGTATCACCGACACGACGTGCTTCGAAATAACTTATTGGGAGCCGTAATAGATGTCTAAAAAGATCTGCGCCAAGCGTGACATCAATTCGACTGGTGGTATGGGAAAAAACATAGGTACGTAAGCCATTCAATATAACATCGAATAACGAAACAACGAGTAGTCCAAATGCGAGCACATCAAGTGTGGTTAAGCCTCGATGGACTAATACCTTGTCGATAACTACCTGAAAGAATAAAGGTGTTATTAAGGCAAAGATTTGAATAAAGAAGGATGCCAGTATGACTTCTGACAGTAATTTTTTATATTTCAGTATTGCTGGAATAAACCAGGAGAAATCGAACTTTCTTATTTCTCCGAATAATCCAGCACGACGTGTGATAAGGATGAGCTGGCCATTCCATCTTTCCTGAAACTCTTCAAGACTGAGACTTTCAGGGCCTTGGTTATGTGGATCCTGGATTAAGAACTTATCCTCAGTCGCTTGAGCAAGAATAAAGTAATGACCATCCTGATGCTGTGCGATGGCGGGGAGTTGAGTTTTGGAAAGTCTTTCCTGGTTACTGGAAATGGCACGGGCTTTTAAACCCAGTGATTTTGCGCCACGAAGTATCTCAGAATCTGAAAAGACAGTTTCCGATTGACCATAATGATGTTTGAGCTGACCTGGATCTGCAGGCATTCCATGTAATCTTGACAACATGACAAGACATATCAGGCCTGAGTCTATTTGCTCAGGTAATTCTTGATCCAAACTCACTTCCCCAACGTTGTTTCTTATTAAAGACTCTTTTTATGGAAGCAACTTTATCAGAATGTTTTGGTTTTCATATCACCCAAATCGTGTAAATTATTTTATCTAATTTATACATCATTTTGGGTATATGGCAGGTTCGTTAAATACAACCTATATATAAAGTATGCGCGTTCTATCTCCTCCTTAATAACAATACGGCATATTCAGATTTTGAGTTGAGTGTTACAGGACTGGAAATATCATAGGATTCGTCGTAGGCGTCAACAATTTCAAATACCGATGTTTTCTCCAATAGTTTTATTAGCTGTTTTAATGTATAGGTTCGAAGTTGGTAAAGTGATGTATAACTTTCTTTCTGATTGCTTGTTTCCGGCCTTAATATTACTTTTAATGTTTCCCTCCTCTTCTTTTTATCCAGTGTTAACATCGTCATTGATGTCTTGATTGTTAAGCGCCCTCTTCTCGCAGTCCAACGTGTTACTTTATTTGTTATTCCTTTCTCGGATAATAAATGAAGTCCGAGGATATAAATCCCGTTTTTCTTTAATGCTTTTGATACATTAATTAAATGTTGTTCTGCTTGTTTTTCAGATAATAAATGCCTGAAGGTATCAACAGTGCAATAGGCACCATCAAACTTTTTGCCTTTGATTTGGAAGTTGGCCATATTACCATTGAAAATTCTGGCCTTGAGATGGTTACGGTTCAGTTTTTTTTTAGATAAGCGAGTGCATGTTCATTCAAGTCAAACCCTGTGCAATCAAATCCACTACGAACAAGTGGCGTAATTAATCTGCCAGTACCACAGGCGGGTTCCAATAATCCTGGGTGAGCGCCTTTGCAATATCGTTTGAAAATAGCCTTCAAAAAGGCCAATTCTTCGCTCATCTCATGCGAGAATGAGACATCGTAGTAGGTAGGCAGGTTATACCAATTCAACATCGAGACACCTCTAAAAATGCACTTTTTCCGCGATTGCAGCGTCGGCTCCGTGCTCGAATCCTCATGTATGACTTATACACTGCGGTTCTCCGCGCGGATTCTACTTGCACTCACGAAAAAATCACTATTTTTATAGGCGCTCATTTATTTCTAATTCATGCAGACGAAGTAAATTATTATATTAATGAGGCAAATTTAACAGGATTGAAATCCAGTTTTTCTGGAAATTACAGTAATTGCAATTTGAGCCTTAAATTGCCGAACCTATCACACACTCTATATAAAAATTATTCTATAATCGGGATAAAGCCAAATCATCAACGGACTACCACTAAATAAATATGGCAATCAATATCAATGAGATACTGGCCAGTGCCAGGGGAGAAAACTACGATTTACATGAAAAACATGTAAATCCCCGTTTCGTTAAAACCCTGAGTACGATTGGTTTTGACCGGTGCTACACGCGTGCCGAAGGCCAATATTTATGGGATATTAATGGCCGTCGATACCTGGACATGTTGGCGGGTTATGGTGTATTTAATGTAGGCCGCAATAACCCGGAAATCCGGCAGACTCTCATCGACTTCATGGCGTCAGATTATCCAAGTCTGGTGCAGCTAGATGCCCCGCTTTTATCCGGCTTGCTCGCTAAAGAGCTTAAGAAACGCATGCCAAATAAGCTGGATTATGTGTATTTCACCAATTCAGGCACAGAAGGGGTGGAAACTGCAATTAAATTCGCACGCTGTGCGACACGACGCTCCGGAATTATCCATGCTAACAAGTCCTTTCATGGTCTTAGCTATGGTTCCTTATCTCTGAATGGTGATGAGACATTTCGTGAAGGTTTCGGTCCCCTATTACCCGATTGTATTCAAGTGCCTTTTGGAGATATTGAATCCCTTGAGGTAGCACTTTCTAAAAAAAATATTGCAGCATTTTTTGTTGAGCCAATTCAAGGTAAGGGGGTAAATATACCTCCTGCTGGTTATCTCAAACAGGCACAGGAATTATGCCATCAGAATGGAACATTGTTTGTTGCTGATGAGATTCAAAGTGGTATGGGACGCACGGGAAAATTCCTGGCACTGGAACATGAAGATGATGTTGATCCGGACATCGTCATATTATCGAAGTCATTATCCGGTGGTTATGTCCCGGTAGGTGCAGTACTCACCCGAAAGTGGATCTATAACAAAGTCTTTTCTACCATGGACCGTTCTGTGGTTCATTCTTCGACCTTCGGCCAAGGTAGTCTGGCGATGGCAGCAGGTCTCGCTTCTCTCGATTATATCGATGAGCATAAACTCATGGAGAATGCAACTCAAATGGGCAACCTGCTTGGCAAACAACTAACTGAATTGATAGATTCCTATGAATTTATCAAGAATATTCGCTGGCGTGGGCTCATGCTTGCAATAGAATTCGGCATTCCAAAATCGCTTAAACTTCGAGCTGCTTGGACCCTCGCTCATAAATTAAACAAGAGTCTGTTTCCCCAGGCAATCACAATCCCCCTGTTACAAGACCATGGAATATTGACACAGGTTGCTGGTCATAACGTTGATGTTATTAAATTGATTCCACCATTGATGATTGATAAAACCGATGTGGATTATTTTGTCTCTTCGTTCAAGGCTGTTATGAAGTCATTACATAGATTTCCCGGGCCATGCTGGGAAGTTATATCCAGAATTGGAAAAAAGGCGTTCCCCAATGCTCCTGACATCTCTCAACCTACACCCTCTGAAGGCAGTATCTAGAAAATAATGTATGATGTGAAGCCAGTGTAATTAATTGTGAGACCCTGGCTTTGAAAGAACTACATTTACTCGACGATGGCGATTCATTCAGAAAAGCCGCATACAGGTTTATTAAAGAATCTGACTTCTTTTCTGATTTTGATGATGATGAAATTGAAATATTAGCCCGATGGAGCAAGGCATACTCTGCAGATGCCGGTTGTGTTATTTTAAATGAAGGCGATAAAAGCAACTGTCTCTGCATTATTATTAGCGGAGTAGTCAATATATTTAAAGGATTACCCCATGATGAACAATTGAAGATTGCCGAGATAACAACCGGAGAATCAATTGGCGAGATGGGCATCATTGATGGCGAGCCTTTTTCTGCATCTGCGATTGCATCAAAAGATTCGACTGTTTTATTAATAACCCGCGAAGACTTCGAAGATATTGTAACCCAGCATCGTGAGCTTGGTAATAAACTGTTATGGAAGCTTGCCAAATTACTTACAGCACGTCTGCGACATACTACACAAAGGCTGGCGGCATTACTTACTGGGAAAAAATAAAGTCAGGATGTAGGGGATAGGATATGGATATCATTTGTAATAGTCTCGACTTAATCTGACACTTTCTTAGGTAGTGTTCAACCTGATCTTATAGTCCGGAAGATACGGCGACTTCTCCTTCGTTATTCCC
>CAYMPA010000115.1:0-9658 GCA_964392105.1 uncultured Enterobacteriaceae bacterium | reverse complement strand
TTGGTGTTTTGATCAGTATGTTTCAGGCAGCGACACAGATTAATGAAATGACCTTAAGCTTCATACCTAAATTATTAGTTACTTTATTCGTAATGGCTCTGGCTGGTCCATGGATGTTGAGTTTAATAACGGAATATACATTGAGATTATTTGAAAATATTCCGGGGATGGTAGGTTGATAATAACAATAAAAAAATGCTCACAATTACAACAAATGAAATAGTTCAGCTGGTACAAATGTGGCTGTGGCCATTTTTCCGTATTGCTGGACTACTTATGACCGCACCGGTAATTGGTACACGATCAATTCCTGTACGTGTTCGCATCATTATAGCCATGGCAATTACGGTAGTTATTTTCCCCGTTATTCCTGAAGTGCCAAATGTTGACCCTGTTTCAGCTGAAGGTTTATTTATCTCTATACAACAAGTCATTCTTGGTATCTCAATGGGATTATGTGTAAGAGTGGTATTTATTGCTCTTGAAGTGACCGGTCAGGCAATTGGACAATTAATGGGATTGATGATGGCTTCAATGGTTGATCCAACGAACGGTAACCAGGTGCCTATTATCGGCCAGTTTTATCTTTTATTAGCGACATTATTATTCCTTGCCATTGATGGTCACTTGATGATGATTCGTGTATTGGCAGAAAGCTTTTATAGCATGCCAATTGCTACAACAGGTATTTCCAGTAATGGTGCCTGGGAAATCTTGATGTGGACTGGAAACATTATCAGAACGGCGGTCGTGATTGCATTACCTGCATTGATCTCTTTATTGATTGTGAATTTATCTTTCGGGGTTATGACACGATCTGCACCATCACTTAATATATTTGCTGTCGGTTTCCCCATTATGATAATCCTGGGTGTGATTATTATATTTTTTAGTTTGAATAGCTTCGTTCCACATATGTTGCAGATGTTCAACGATGGCATTTTAATGATGCATAAGCTGGTAAGCAGTTAAACCTAATGGCCGACGAACAAGATACCAGTCAGGAACGTACTGAACAGGCTACGCCTAAACGGATCGATGAAGCGCGTGAGAAAGGCCAGATATCCCGTTCTAAGGAATTAAGTACGATGTCAATCCTGATGACAAGCGCATTGACCTTTTTATTTATGGGCCAGCAGTTATCAATGAGTTTACAGCAGTTAATGCATAATAATTTTATTATTAAACGGCAGAATATATTTGATGATTTATTTGTATTTAATGCTGTCGTTGATTCAGGTAGAAATGTACTGATTGATTTTTCACCCTTTCTCATAATGTTGCTTGCCGCTGCTTTTTTTGCACCAATGATGGTAGGTGGCTGGCTTTTTAGTCCCAAGGCATTGTCATTTAAATGGGATAAGTTGAATCCAGTCACAGGCATAAAACGTTTGTTTAGTGTCAATAGCTTAATGGAATTGTTAAAGGCACTGGCAAAGTTTGTGTTAATTGTCGGGCTCGCTATTTTTATGCTTTGGCATCATGTCTATGATTTATTGAGCGTTGGCCGTAATGGATTGGGTGCAGGCCTGGTTGATGCGACAAGTCTCATTATTGGTAGTTTTTTTGTTGTTTGTCTGGCAACAGTATTGATTGCTTCTATTGATGTTCCATTTCAATTATGGAATCACAGTAAACAATTGAAGATGACCAAACAGCAACTCAAGGATGAGATGAAAGATACTGAAGGGAAACCGGAAGTAAAATCTCAAATCAGGGCATTACAACATGAATTAGCAACGCGCAGGATGATGGAAGCGGTGCCAGATGCAGATGTCATTATAACCAACCCGACTCATTATGCTATTGCCTTGAGTTATAAACCTGATGAGATGAGTGCACCTAAACTGGTAGCAAAAGGTGCTGATCTTGTTGCCGAGCGGATCAGGAATCTGGGTGCCGAACATAATGTCATGATCTTCCCATCACCTATGTTGGCTCGTGCATTATATTTTAGTACCAAGGTTAACCAGGATATACCTGCTGGTTTATACCTCGCGGTTGCACAAGTTCTGGCCTATATCTTCCAGTTACGTGAAAGCGTAAATATTGCTCGTGGTATGAAGCCGAAACCGCCGATAGATCTACCTATCCCAGAAGAGTTTCAACATGATTAAAAAATTATATACAGGATGTATTGTATGCTGCGGGCGCATGGACGCGCAGGAGCGGCGCACTTTTTTAGTGGGGGCTTTTAAATAATGGCAGTCCCAGCAACAGCATCATTAAAATTAACAGACTTGAACCGAATGGGTTTAGGTGCACCGTTATTATTAATGGTGATGCTGGCAATGATGGTAATACCACTAGCACCATTCCTGTTAGATATCTTTTTTACATTCAATATTGCCTTGTCATTGGTGGTTTTATTAGCGGTAATCTATAGCCAACGCCCATTAGAGTTTGCTGTTTTCCCGACCGTAATATTAATCGCAACGTTGTTACGTCTTAGCCTGAACGTTGCATCAACTCGTGTGGTCTTATTACACGGCCATTCTGGTCCGGATGCCGCTGGTAAGGTTATTCAATCGTTTGGTGATTTTGTTGTTGGTGGAAACTATACCGTTGGGTTTGTCGTGTTTGCCATCCTGGTTGTGATTAACTTCGTCGTTGTTACAAAAGGTGCTGGCCGTATATCGGAAGTGACCGCACGATTTACCCTGGATGCAATGCCCGGCAAACAGATGGCAATCGATGCTGATTTAAATTCAGGCTTGATCAATCAGGAAGAGGCGAAGATAAGACGTGCCGAAGTCGCACAAGAAGCAGATTTTTATGGCGCAATGGATGGTGCCAGTAAATTTGTCCGGGGTGATGCTGTTGCTGGCATTCTCATTATGTTTATCAATATTATTGGCGGTTTGGCTATCGGTACCTTACAACATAAGCTGGCAATGGGTGACGCTGCGCGTATTTATACACTATTAACCATTGGTGATGGTCTGGTTGCCCAGATTCCTTCTCTGATCTTATCCACTGCTGCCGCAATTATGGTAACCCGTGTTTCTTCAGAATCAGACATGGGTCAACAAATAATCTTTCAATTATTTCAAAGTTCAAAGACATTATATGTCACAGCAGGTGTTCTCGGTTTGATTGGTATTATTCCGGGGATGCCTAACGTCGCATTTCTAATGCTTGCCATTGCTGCTGGTGGACTAGGTTACTGGATGGGTCAACACAAGCTTGTTGTTGAAGAACAACAGCAACCATTAGAACAGGAACCTGTTCCAGAGCCAGCGGAAGAAGAACGTGAACTCGGATGGGGTGATGTAGAAAGTATCGATCAAATAGGGTTAGAAGTTGGCTATCGATTAATTCCTATGGTTGATCGAAAACAGGGAGGACAATTGTTATCCAGAGTCAAAGGTGTGAGAAAAAAACTGACCCAGGAGCTTGGGTTCTTATTACCTGCTGTACATATTCGCGATAACCTGGATCTGGAACCGAACAGTTATCGCATTGTTATTAAGGATGCAACAATAGCCAAGGCATCAGTTCAGGTTGATTCCGAGTTAGCAATCAATCCAGGTCAGGTTTTTGGCGAATTATCAGGTAATACTGCAACTGATCCTGTCTTTGGTCTTGAGGCAGTCTGGATAGAACCATCACAACGTGATCAGGCACAAACGTATGGTTACACCGTTGTTGACCCGAGTACTGTGATTGCAACGCATATGAGTCAGGTATTGCAGGAACACGCTCATGAGCTTTTAGGTCACAAGGAAGTTCAATCACTGATTGAGCGTTATAGCGAACATTCACCAAAAGTGATCGATGACATTATTCCTAATGTTATTCCTGTCAGTTGCGTTCTGAAAGTCATGCAAAATCTGTTGCGTGAAAATATCCCAATACGAGATATCCGCACGATCATTGAAACCATTATTGAATATTCTCGAAACACACAATCAACCGATGCATTAACAGCAGCAGTACGGATTGCACTTGGCAGACTGATTATCGAACGCATCAGCGGTGGTAATGATGATTTACCTGTAATCACATTAGATATGTCACTGGAACAGTTATTGCAGCAGACACTACAAGCAATGTCTGATGGAACTGGTGCAATCGAGCCAGGTTTGGCCCAAAGACTGATTAAATCATTGCGAGAGGCCTGTGAAAATCAGGAATTGGCAGGTCAACCATCAGTACTATTGGTGGCTGACAACATGAGGGAATTACTTGTACGGTTGGTCAGATTCAGCATCCCAAGGCTGCATATTCTGGCCTTTAGCGAGGTTCCTGAGAACAGGGAAATCAGGATAGTGAATACGATAGGTTCAGCATAAAAATGCTGTGTAATGACAAAAACCCGTTATTTAGATTCAGGTAGTACAACACAATGAAAATTAAAAAATATTTTGCATCAGATATGCGCCAGGCACTGGAAATGGCACGAGATGAACATGGTCCGGATGTCGTCATACTTTCTAACAGAAAGGTTTTAGGTGGTGTTGAATTAATTGCTGCTGAGGATTATGACGAGGAAGTTTATAACAAGGCCACAAAGACCAGGCAAACAGTAGAACAATCAGAACAACAGACACAGCAAGCTGATTCAGTTGAGACAGCACAATTAGCCAGGCCAGAAACCCATTCCATGCATGATGCTGTTACGGATATCTGGACACGTGAGTCAACCATTGATCAAATGCGTGATGAGATTAAATCGCTCAGGACAATGTTAGAGCAACAAATGTCAGGATTAGCCTGGGGTGCTATCGGCAGGCAACATCCTCTTTGGGCAAATCTGATCCGGCAATTGATCAATCTAGATTTGACACCAAAGTTGGCACGCCACCTGGTTGAAGAGATCCCTGAGCATTATCAGTTTGATAAGGCCTGGCGTACCTTGCTGGCATTACTGACTTACAAGGTCCCGCAATTTCACGACAATATATTGACGGCCGGGAATACTATATTGTTTCTTGGCCCTTCCGGTTCAGGGAAAACCACGACGATAGCCAAAATGGCAACACGTTATGCACTTGAATATGGTACACAAAACATCTTGCTGGTGACGACTGATGTTTACCGAGTAGGCGCACGTGAACAACTTAGAAGTTATGCAAGAATTCTGGGTATTCCTATCCGAACAATAAACAACAAAGATGAATATCAAGGTTTATTTGATGGTATGACCAGTAAAAAATTAATACTGGTTGATACAGCAGGCTTAAGTATTAACGATAAAAAACATCAGGAACAATTTGATCTATTAACATCGACTGACCAAAAAACGATGAATTGTTTAATCCTGCCAACGACAGAACATTATCATGGACTTTCACGTTTAATTGAGACTTATCGGTCATTGAACCCGGATTTTTGTATCCCCACAAAACTGGATGAAGCTACCTCATTAGGTGCTCTTTTATCTGTTGTAATTGAAAAGTCATTATCCATTGCTTCTATCTGTGATGGACAAAAAGTGCCGGATGACATGCATAAAATAAAACCCTTTGAACTTGTATCAAAAATCGTTAGTCGGGCACACCAGAATCACATCAAATTTGATGAAGAACATTTGGAACAATCAATCGGACACAATGAATTTGAACATGGACTTGAGCACTAAGCAGAGGACCTATGCATTCTAATAAAAATATAACCCAGGTAATCGCGGTTACGAGCGGTAAAGGTGGTGTTGGTAAAACGAATATATCGATTAATCTGGCCCTGGCACTGGCAGATAGAGATAAATCTGTGACCTTGATGGATGCTGATCTTGGATTGGCAAACATTGATGTCTTATTAAATTTAAAACCATTACGAAATCTTTCACATGTCATCGAGGGTGATTGTGAATTAAAGGATATTCTGATTGATGGACCAAATAATATCCACATTATCCCTGCTTCATCGGGTATCAAGATGATGAATCAATTAACACCTGCACAAAATGCAGGTTTGATACATGCATTTGATGATTTGGAAAAGAGTACCGATATTTTAATTGTGGATACTTCGGGTGGTTTATCGGACAGCGTAGTACGGTTTTGTAGTGCTGTGCAGGATATTCTCGTCGTAGTCTGTAACGATCCTGCCTCGATTGCAGATGCCTACGCACTAATCAAGACCTTACATCGCGATCACCGGATTCAACGCTTCCATGTTGTTGTAAATAAAGTACAAACTGAGGTTGAAGGCTGTGCCCTGTTTGAACGTTTATGCTCCGTAACCGAGCAATTTCTTGATGTTGTCCTGAATCTGAAGGTCATTATTCCACAGGACGATAATATGTTGCGTGCTGTACGCCGACGGCGTCCATTCTATTTGTCATATCCAGATTCCAAGGCAATAAAATCATTCAAGAAATTGGCTTCTGAGGTCGATAAACAGAACAGGACCGTGAGAGCGAACGGCCGACTGACATTTTTTGCGGAGCAGATGATCGGATCGCAGGATTCTATACCGTCAAGGGCGATGTCATGAATCACGAACTTGCAGCCTACACAGAAACGGCCAGTGTTAATGCCTCATCGCAGGATGAATTGGTTGAAAAGCACGCTTCACTGGTCAAGCGCATTGCTTATCATTTGATTAGCAGATTGCCTTCATGTGTACAGGTGGAAGATTTAATACAAGCGGGAATGATTGGATTGTTAGAAGCAGCACGAAATTATGATGCGTCACAAGGTGCAAGTTTTGAAACCTATGCAGGTATTCGCATTCGAGGTTCGATGCTGGATGAAATTAGAAAAGGTGATTGGACACCAAGATCACTGCATCGAAAAGTCAGGGAAATTTCCCAGGCAATGCGACAAATAGAATCTGAACAGGGTAGAGATGCACGTGATAGTGAAGTGGCGGAAAGGTTGCGTATGACACTGGATGAATACCACCATATTTTACAAGATGCGAGTAGTCACCAAATAGTCAGTTTTGAGGATATTCCATCCAAGGATGCAAATGTAGTTGATGGTTTTAGTGCCAGGATAAGGGGTCCATTGGAAAATCTGCATGAACATAATTTGAAAGAAACCCTGGCCAAGGCAATCTCTGTCTTACCAGAAAGAGAACGTTTGGTAATGTCTCTTTATTACGATGAAGAATTAAATTTAAGAGAAACAGGCGAAGTGCTGGGTGTCAGTGAATCACGAGTTTGTCAAATACACTCTCAGGCACTGATTCGACTAAAAGCAAAGATACAACGTATGTTTAATGAAGATTAGTTCAGTAAGTATTTTAATGATTGATATAACTGGATTAAATAAATGGAATTCGATAACGGAGGTTGGTTGTGAATAAAGATATGAAGATACTGATAGTAGATGATTTCTCTACTATGAGACGAATCATAAAAAATCTTTTACGTGATCTGGGATTTACCAATACCAGTGAAGCTGATGACGGTACGACAGCACTTCCTATGTTACAGGGAGGTAAGTATGACTTCCTGGTAACTGACTGGAACATGCCTGGGATGCAGGGGATTGACCTGTTGAAATCGGTTCGCGCAGATCCCAACCTGGCATCCATGCCTGTGCTGATGGTCACTGCTGAATCAAAGAAAGATCAAATTGTTGAAGCAGCTCAAGCCGGGGTTAATGGTTATGTTGTAAAGCCATTTACCGCACAGACGCTAAAGGAAAAGATAGACAAGATTTTTGAACGTATAGAAGCCGCTTAAAGGGGAATGTATATGACTACTGATACAGCAGAAGTACAGCAACCAATTGACGTGCGGCTTTCTCTGGCTAAATCATTGGTTACCAATCTTGAACATGGAAATACCAGTGAAGTTGACCAGTTGATTAACAGTCTTACCAGTCAACATGAATCAATGTTATTTCAGGAAGTCGGTAAACTGACACGCCAGCTACATGATGCACTTGATAATTTTCGAGATGACGAACGTATTTCACACCTTGCTGAAAACCGTATACCCGATGCCAGGGAACGGTTGAATTACGTTATCGATAAAACTGAAGAATCTGCCCATCGAACCTTGAATGCTGTTGAAGAAATATTACCGATTGCACATGACCTTGAAGAAAACGGCAGTGATATGCGTCAGGAGTGGGCAAAGTTTACCCGTCGGGAAATGAATGCGGAAGAATTCAGACAAATGAGTAAACGCATAGAAAGATTCCTGAAGTCAGTTGAATCAGATGCAAAGTATTTAAATAAAGGTCTTTCAGAAGTGATGATGGCCCAGGATTTCCAGGATTTAACCGGACAGATTATTCGGCAAGTTATCGAATTGGTCCAGGATCTGGAAGAAGGTCTGGTTAGTGTTATCAAAAGATCAGGGCGTATAGCGAGTAACACAGAAGAAGGAACAAAAGATATTGTTGCTGAGGGACCACAAGTTAATAAAGAAAAAAGTCCGGATGTAATGTCAGGGCAGGATGATGTTGATGATCTTTTATCGAGTCTTGGATTCTAGATCAACACTAGATCATGGCATATAAGTTGTTAGGGATAGATTAAATGGCTATAGATTTAAACGATGAGATTATGCAGGACTTTCTCCTCGAGGCAGGTGAAATTCTTGAGCTATTAAATGAACAATTGGTCGAACTGGAATCAAGTCCAGATAATAACGATCTACTGAATGCTGTATTCAGAGGTTTCCATACTATTAAAGGTGGTGCAGGATTCCTTGCGATTGAGCCACTGATTGATGTATGTCATACGGCTGAAAATGTATTCGATTTATTACGCCAGGGACAACGGTCAGTAGATGCTGAACTCATGGATGTCGTTCTTGAAGTTCTTGATGTTGTAAATGTCATGTTTCAGGAAATCAATCAGGCACAAGACCCGACTCCTGCAGAGAGTCATTTGATAGAAAGATTGAAAGTTTTATCAGTTCCTGCATCAGAAGATGCCCCTTCAGAAGAAGACCATAGTCTGCCAGAACCTGAAGCTATTTCAGAAGAAGTTAGCGAAACAGAAGTCGAATCAATTGAAGCAGTTGAAAATTCTGTAACTGATGCTGATACGGGTTCTGAAGGCAAATTCTCTGAAGAAGTTCAGACAAACAGTAGTTCTATTGATGAGATTACTGATGATGAATTTGAAGATTTGTTAGATCAATTACATGGTAAGGGTGCACATGGTGGACTTCCAAATGCTGTGCCTGAAGTAGTAAATAATAGTGCCCCTGCCGCTGAATCGAAGCAAAAACCAGAACCAACTTCTGCCTCAAGTTCTGAGAATATTACTGAGGAGGAATTTGAAGCCTTGCTTGATGAGTTGCATGCAAATAAACAAGGTTCATTTAATGAAGCAAATAAATCGGCTTCAAATTCAACCAAGGCTAATGAGCCTGAAGCCAAAACAGAACAAACACCTGCCTCAAGTTCCGAAAATATAACTGATGATGAGTTTGAATCCTTACTTGATGAACTACAGGTAAAACAACAGGGAGCGTTTAAAAAAGAAAACAAAGTGGCACCAAATACAACCAATAAGAATGAGCCTGTCGCCAAATCAAAACCAAAACCAGTTTCGAAACCTGCAGAAAAACCAGCAGCTGTTAAACAAGCTGCACCAACAGCAGAGACGACGGTACGTGTTGAAACAAGTACGCTCGACAATATTATGAACATGGTGGGTGAACTGGTTCTGGTTCGTAACCGTTTATCTACACTTGAAGCCGAGATTGGTCATGATGATATGAGTAAAACAGTAAGTAACCTGG
>CAYMPA010000114.1:0-9666 GCA_964392105.1 uncultured Enterobacteriaceae bacterium | reverse complement strand
AAAACCTGCTGATGATGTTTTAATCTCACCTATCTCACTAAGTCAAGCTAGTAACGAAAATTCAATCCGTTCAAGAGAATTGGTGGTCAAACAAGTCAGTCGTAATCAATTAACAGCTTCCAATAATAACCTTGATACTTGCTTCTTTAAGCCAATTTAGTAATTTACTTAGGAAAAAACATCATTAACTGTTTTGCTGCAGAAATAATATTGGTATCAAACTCATGAATATCTTTAGAGCTTTGTTGTATACAGGTGCCTATCAATACGTTCTCTCCTTTCATTATCTCTGGCTTGTGCTGTTGCAATATAAATAACGGGTTTATTCGTTGTAATAGCCATTTCTTCTGCCAGACGGCTTTTACCCGAGCGAACACCACCTAAAATTAATGTTTTCATTTTTTTTTATGTTCCAGATTAAGTAGAGCAAGTAATTTTGAGGTATCCATATGCTGTTCAATCATATCTGCAAGTTTATCAATATTAGATTCACGTATAACTTTATAATCAACCTTCTGAGCTTTTTTAAGTCCCGTCCAATCAAGTAATGCATTACAGGATTCACTAGAGTCGAAAAGACCATGAAGGTAGGTTGCAAAAATTAAATTATCATTACTCATCGCACCGTCATCACGATTATTTATTATAATTGCTGGTTTTTCTAAAGCAGGGCCATGAGTGATTCCTGCATGAATTTCGTAACCAGTGACACTAGCTGATGTAAAACTTAAATTACCACTCACTTTAAGTAATTTTTTTTCAGTGGCTAAGGTGGTTTCTATATCCAATAAACCAAACCCTTGTGTAGTACCAACACTGCCTTCAATCCCATTAGGATCATGAATCCAATTTCCCAGCATCTGAAAGCCACCACAAATACCTATGAGTTTTCCACCATAACGGCAATGTTGATGGATAACTTTTTTCCACCCATGCGTTTTAAGAAACTCAAGATCATTTCGTACAGATTTAGAACCCGGTAGAATAATCAGATCTGCTGCGGGTACATTGCCATCCACTTTCACAAGTTGAAAGTCAACCTGTGGATGTAAACGTAAAGGATCAAAATCAGTATGGTTGCTAATTCTCGGTAAAACCGGAACAATTATCCGAATTTTATTATTGCTTGTTTGCTCAGTTAATTTTTTATTTTGAGGTAAGGCATCTTCTGCTTCAAGGTATAAATCATGTTCATATGGCAGTACACCAAGTACGGGTTTATCAGTATATTTCTCCAGCCAGTCAAGCCCTGACTGTAATAAAGCAATATCACCTCGGAAACGATTGATAACAAAACCTTTAATTCTTGCTCTCTCAGTTTCACTAAGCAATGCTAGTGTGCCTACAAGATGAGCAAAAACACCACCTCTGTCAATATCGGCAATTAATATCACGGGACAGTCCACTGCTTCTGCAAAACCCATATTGGCAATATCATTTTCACGCAAATTAATTTCAGCTGGTGAGCCTGCACCCTCTACAATAATTTTTTCATAACATGATGTGAGTCTATTATGCGATTCAATAACTGCATTTCGCGCAATGGATTTATACTTGTGATAGTTTAGGGCATCCATGTTACCAATGGCGTGTCCTTGTATAATCACCTGTGCACCTATATCTGAATTCGGTTTAAGTAACACCGGATTCATATCGGTGTGCGCCTCTAACCGACAAGCATCCGCCTGTACTGCCTGAGCACGACCAATCTCGCCACCATCAATTGTCACCGCACTATTCAGCGCCATATTCTGTGGTTTAAACGGAGCTACACAGACACCTTGCCGAAATAACCAGCGACACAAAGCAGTGACCAACAGGCTTTTACCTGCATCAGAAGTTGTACCTTGTACCATCAGTGTATTTGTATTCATACGACAACTTCTTCAAACTTAAGCGCCGTCATCTGAGCCAATGTCATATCGAGCCGTTGCCATTCCTGTTCGCTACCGGGTAATCCAATACGCAGACTGCAAGGCTCTAAAAATAAACGTGTTAGAATTCCCTGGGCGGCAAGCCTGTCGTGCAAAGACACGGCCTGTGGCGTTTTAACCCATTGGAACAATGCACAACCACCATCAGGTGCAAACTCATATTGTGTGAGCAATGCATGTAGACGTACACCATCACTGTGTAATTTATTTCGCGTTGCTCGTTGCCACATGTGATCTTTTAAAGCTGCACAAGCAACCCAACGTGCAGGTGCATTGACCCCCCAAGGGCCAAGTCTATTTTTAAGTTGTTCAAGTAGTTCTTCTTGTGCACAAACAAACCCCACACGCGCACCAGCCAACCCAAAAAACTTTCCCAGTGACCGTAAGACGATAAGACCACGCCGTGAACTAAATGGCACAAGACTGTTTTCAGGTGTGCTATCTATAAATGCTTCATCAACTACCAACCACCCATCTCGACTCGATAACTGCTCATGCCAGGCCATCAACTGTTCCACTGAAAAGCGTGCACCTGTCGGGTTGTTCGGATGAATAATGACAAGCACATCTAATTGTTGAACTACCTCATTTATGTCTTGCGCTGAGACCTGTGAAACATGATGCCCGGAGCATTTCCAAGCATGAGCATGCTCAGCATAACCAGGATGTAGTACACCTACTCGACATGATTCTCGCAGCATCGGTAAAACCTGAATTGCAGCTTGTGAACCCGCGACTGGCAAAATAAATTCAGCAGCATAATAATCGCGAGCTACTTGTTCTAATCCATCATCTTCTTCTGGCAATCGCGCCCATAATGAAGCGGGAATGTTAGGAACAGGAAAGCTATTCGGATTAATGCCTGTAGAAAGATCCAACCACTTTTCAAGTGGAATACCATACTGTGCAGAAGCAGACCTCAATCGGCCTCCATGCTCAAGCATAAGAAACGCCTCCAACAATAAATAAAGCGACAACCCATAGCCATACACCATGCCTTACTAGTTTAAGTGCGCGTTCAATATCTCTGGTTTCAGGCTTTTCTTCTGTACCAAGAACAGGACGTTTGTGCCATTCACCCTGATAACACGCAGCACCACCGATAGAAATACCAAGTGCTCCAGCACCTGCCGCCATCACAGGCCCTGCATTTGGACTGTCCCATGCCGGTGCCTGTGTTCGCCAACAAAATAAGGCCTTCTGTGTTTTGCCTATAAGTGCATAAGTCAGAGCGGTAAGTCGAGCGGGTAAATAATTTAATAGGTCATCAAAACGAGCAGCAGCCCAACCAAAATTATAATAACGCTCATTACGATATCCCCACATAGCGTCAAGTGTGTTCGCTAATCGATAAAGTACAGCACCAGGTGCACCCGCAATTACAAACCAGAACACTGTACCAAACACAGCATCATTACCATTTTCCAAAACAGATTCAGTTGTAGACATTACGATATCAAGAGATTCTGTATCACGGCTGACCATGCGACCTGCCAGATAACGCGCCTCTTTATCATTATTATTTTGCAGTGCCTTTATAATGGGAAGCGCATGATCATGTAGACTTTTATGGCCCAAACAAAAATAGAGCATCAGAGCATTTAAGGCTAAGCCAACATAAGGCAACGAAGACAGAATAATGGCAATAATAGCTGCCGGAAAAAGCAATAATGCGACGGCTACTATGCCGCGTATTTTTTTTAAAGATGCTTTTTCACTTCGGTTACCGTAACATTTTTTCTGCACATAATTTGCAATGTAACCAAAGCCAACCAGTGGATGAAAACGGCGAGGCTCGCCTAACCACCAGTCTAAAAGAACAGCAGAAAGAACCAGTGATGCAACTTCTAAATTAATATTCAGTGGGAGTTCCTCCGATATCTTTGGGCCATTTATTCTCGAATAGAATGTCATCCATTGATAAGCGTTTCCCCCAGCCCGTTTCTTCAAACATAGGCCTTGGATAGAACCTAGCAACGTGACCAATACATAGAATGGCAACGGGTCGCGCACCTTCAGGTAACGACAACAGTTCAACCAGTGACTGAGGTTCAAAAAAAGAAACCCATCCCATCCCTATGCCTTCTGCCCGTGCAGCTAACCACATATTTTGAATGGCACAACCAATAGAGGCCATATCCATATCTGCCATCGTCCGACGACCAATGATGTGTTTATCTCTATCTGGCATAAGCGAAACAACAAGCAGCTCAGCGCACTCTTTGATGCCCTCAATTTTAACTTTAAGGAATTCTTCATTTCGAGAAGGCAAAGCTGCAGCGGTGATTAAAAGCTCTTTATCCACTAAGGCATGAATCGAATCGCGTAATAATGAGTCGGTAATCCGCAAAAAACGCCAGGGTTGCATCATGCCTACATTCGGTGAAAGATGAGCCGCCTCAATGATGCGTTTGAGAATGTCAGTATCTACGGGGTCAGGTAAAAAGTGACGCATGTCACGCCTTTCACGCATCATACGATATACTGCACTGATTTCCTCTTTAGTGAAATCACTCATGACAGAAACAAACGTGCGCTGGCTATGGGATTAGAAGGAAAATAAAAATGCAGATAAGTAGCCGTTAATCGTTTTTGTCGATAAACCGGTTCAGCTGTACCGTGATGCTTGTCAGATTCTGTATAGGCCACTGGGTCCAGGTCGCAATACATTTTTGAATGATGGAAAGTATGCCCCCTGAGGTCGCCTTCGGGCAGTACAACACTGTGCAAACCTAAGTTTGTTAAACGTGTTTGCACTTCAGCTTTAGCAGGCAACACCCCTGCCATAGAACCCGTTAATCCTTCTTTATCAGATAGTGATTCAAGCAAATACAGCATGCCTCCGCACTCAGCCACCATCGCTTTACCCGCGACATAATGAGCATAAATATAGGCTTTCATCGACGTATTAGCTGCCAATGTTTCAAGGTGTAATTCGGGGTAACCACCGGGCAGGTAAAGTGCATCGACTTCTGGTAGGGCGCTGTCATTGAGCGGGGAGAAAAACTTGATTTGTGCACCCATCGCATTCAATAAATCAAAATTGCTACGATACAAAAAAGCAAACGCCTGATCCTGGGCAACACCAATGCATACACGTTTCAGACTCGATGAGTAAGATCTTTTCGACTGTTCACTGGAGGTCGGAGCTTCGAAAATGACGGATTCTGGTATAACATCTCCGCCCCCATTAAGGGCAGCTGCCGCTTTTACAATTCGCTCATCAAGATCATCAATCTCAACCGCCTGTAGCAGGCCAAGATGTCGTTCAGGTAACGTCATGTTTGCATCTCGTGCAAGCCATCCAAATAAAGTCAGTTCAGGTGGCAAGCTTTCTTCAAGCATTTGATAATGTGACTGACTTGCCACTCGGTTGGCAAACACACCGGCAAATGGTAAATCACTGCGATAATTAGCTAGCCCTAACGCCAACGCACCAAATGTTTGTGCCATGGCTGTGCTATCAATTACCGCCATCACTGGTATATTAAAAAATGTCGCCAAATCAGCACTACAAGGATTGCCATCAAAGAGCCCCATAACACCTTCAATTAAAATTAGATCTGCTTCACCCGCTGCTTCATATAAAAGCTCACGGCAATGATCTTCTCCTCCCATCCATAAATCAAGCTGGTAGACAGGCGCACTGGAAGCTCTCTCAAGAATCATTGGATCCAAAAAATCAGGGCCGGCTTTAAATACGCGAACGCAGCGACCACGGTCACGGTGATATCGAGCTAATGCCGCTGTTACCGTTGTTTTCCCTTGCCCAGAGGCAGGTGAAGAAATGAATAACGCGGGGCAAGACCTCACAGATCAATCCCTTTTTGCGCCTTCACACCTGCTCTGTAAGCATGTTTTACATCCTGCAATTCACTGACTGTATCAGCCGCTTCTAGAAGGGCTTCAGGTGCTCCCCGCCCTGTAATGACAACATGCTGCATGCTCGGACGGACTTTTAAGTCGACCAACAGCGTATCCAGCTGCAACCAGCCATATTTAAGCAGATAGGTCAGTTCATCAAGCACAATCAAGTCCAGCGATTCATCGCTCAACATCTTCTTAGCTACTACCCAACCACGATCGGCGGTTTCAATATCTCGTTCAAGGTTTTGTGTTTCCCAGGTAAAACCTTCTCCAAGCACATGCCAGGTAACATCAGACTGTTGACTAAAAAATCCCTCTTCCCCTGTATCCTTTCGACCTTTAATAAATTGTGCCACGCCAACTTGCAAGCCATGCCCCAACGCACGTGCCACCATCCCAAACGCCGAACTGGATTTTCCCTTGCCATTACCAGTGAGTACCAGCAACAATCCTTGTTCTTTATCTGCCTTGGCAATAGAGCTGTCTATGACTTCTCTTTTATGCTCCATACGACTGCGATGTCGCTGGGCTTGTTTGTCTGAGATATTCATTTTACTGTGAGTTTTTTCTCATTAGCCATATCGAGTGTTAAAGCAAAGAGTGTATGTATCACTGCCGCAATACTTACGTAGAACGCTAGTGACTTTAAATAAGATGGGTAATACTTTATTAATCTTCCACCAAACTCTACGAAACTTGTTTCTACAAAACGACCCGAAAAGAAATAAAATCCGCCACTGGAAAATAATTCACAAAACGCAGAACCTAAAAGTACAGCACTTACAAATGGCATTAACGTACGCCACTCAAATCGATATCGTTTTGCATACCAGTGGCCACTGAACCAGAGTGCTGCGTATGCTGGCAAAAGGAAGACATAGGCTCGAGTTAAACAAAAACCACTGCTACCTCCCCAGGTAAATGATGCGTAGTCCACTAACCATGTCAGCATAAGCAATCCCAACAATGTCCAAATGGAACGAAGGTAAAAACCAGCGAGAAAAAACACCGTCCAGGTAGCGCCAGGAAGATGTTCCAGTGTAGCAAAATGGTGACCACGTGTGGCTACCATCAGCAATATCAGAACAAAGCCAATAAAAATCTGATTTCGGGTTGAAAGTGTTAACATTATTTTTTCCTTGATTATATGGTTAGGGTTGATAACGAAGTGTCATGTATAAACCGCGTCCAGGTTGGTTATAAAATGCAGCTGTTTCGTAGTCTTTATCAAATAAATTCTCGATACGTGCCTGTAATAACCAATCTTCAGCAAAAACATATTCTGCACGTAAATCGACCGTGGCATAACCACTGAGTTCTCGTGTATTAGACAGGTCGTCATAACGTCCACCTTCAAAAATTAGAGTTGAACCAAGTGTCGTTTTACCAACTTTATGACTCGCGTCAATGCTCATTGATTGTTTTGCACGTCTCGGCAATACGTTTCCTTTGCTAGATCCATTAGAACGATTCTCAGGATCAAGTAGTGTAAAGTTTGCGGTGAAATCCCAGGATTTTATCTGTGTGGCGAGTATTATTTCCAGGCCACGAATACGTGCCTGGTTAATGTTACCTGGTGCTGCAACACTTGAGTCATAAGCAATTAAATCGTCTACAAGTGTTTCATAAATATTAGACGACCAACGTCCCCAGCTCGTTTTGCCACTTAGACCGAACTCGATGCTTTGTGACTCTTCCGGTTGAAGATTAGCGTTACCATAACCAGGGTAATATAGCTCGTTAAAAGTTGGTGACTTAAAAGCAGTGCCGTAGGATGCGTTAACTCGTAAACCATCATCTAACCTATAACCCCAGGCAACATTTCCAGTGGTATGATGACCAAACTGTTCATTGTCATCCTGACGCAAGGAAAGCTGTAGGTCTTGATGACCTATGGTAGCCAGATATTGGCTAAAGATGCCCTTATTATCACGAGAAGTCACCGAATAATGAGTCGTTCCGTCTACCCGATCTTTCTGGTAATCGACACCAAGAGTAAGTAAATGATCACCCATAATGGAAAAGTCATTTTGAAAAGAAGCAGTATTGCGTTCGGTTTCGAAACGTGTTTGAAATGTACCATCTTTGAAGTTATCGGTCTCATCCTGGCTGCTGCCAATTGCCAGAGAAAGATGCCAAATATCATGCGGAGAAAAACGTACAGTTCCACCGAAAACATGCTGAAGTGATTCAGATTCATTAACAAATCCTCCATCAAATTCTATATCACTTGTAGATTGTAATGCATGAACATCAATATCAAGTCCGCTTTCAAATCGATAGCCTACACGCAGCGCCCCAGACAGATTGTTGTAGCCATCATCATCTGGTTCAATAGTAAAACAACCAGCACCATCGGGAGAAGGTTTTCCATTACAAGCATTAAAACCTTTATTATCAATACCACTCGCGCTTAAACTAAACCAGCCTCGTTCACTCCCTCCAGACACACCAACCGAAGCATTATAGGTACCATAACGACCAGCGCCAATACTAAAGAATGGTTTAGTTTCCCCCCCACCTTTACGAGTAAAAATTTGAATCACACCACCAATAGCTTCAGAACCATACAAGCTAGAAAGCGGACCACGCACAATTTCAATGCGTTCGACTTGTTCAATGGGAATGTGCTGTAATGCAGTAGTACCAAGCGTGGCTGAACCCACCTTAATGCCATCAATAAGCACCAGTACATGATCTGATTCGGTGCCACGTAAGAATACCGAGGTAGCCTTTCCTAGTCCGCCGTTGTTAGTAATATTGATACCCGCCATGCCTTGCAACACACTCTGAACAGATTGTGCCTGCTGACGCTCAATGTCTTCTCTGGTAATAACACTAACAGAAGCAAGTGTGTCATCCGCTGTTTCTGCAATACGTGATGCAGTGACGATGATAGTTTGAAGTTCAGAGTCGGAGGCAAAAGCAAAAGTTGATTGAACACACAGCAGTATTGACGCTGTAAATAGGCAACGTTTATTCATTATTAATTTCCTCAAGCGTACTCGCCCGTACGCAAATTGGTGATAAAAAAACACGCAGAGGAAAAATAGACCAGGAGGAGAAATGACCTGCTAATCACAGCATCGCCCTCCGCTATGCTTGTTAAAGACTACAGGCCGGTCTCCGGACTCACGAGTGGTAATGTTTACCAGCAAATCACCTTCCCACGTAAAAACGCAGTGGCTATATGATCGGCTTTAACTCGTTCACCGTTGCGGGGGCAGTGCCGGGATTGTCCTGACTGTTATCAGTTCTCACCGGCTTCCCGTTTAATCCCTTGAGTAGAAAATCAAGAGACACCTGAAGCAATTGATATAAATCTTATTATGGTGTAGGTATAAAGTCAAGAGCTGAGCTAGCATCCAATAAAGGTCAGTTTATTGTGCTTTACTTAAAATTACCTCAGAATTATGAACTAAAATCATCTCTAAAATAGTCAGATAGCTTATGATAAAATATGATTTCTTAACCCAACTTCATGACTTTTTGTATGAAAAAGGCTGATTTAGCAAAAATATGGCGATCAAAAAATAATTATATCTTATAATTCAATTGGTTGCACCCTCTCTTTTCTAGTGTAGAACCATCAAGTAAAGCAAAAATAACAAATAATGAAAAACTGTAGTGCCAACTTTTAAACTAAAAAATTTCAAGTGACTGTTTTATAAAGAATTATAAAATATAGTCACGAAGATGGGTTGACGGGGCAAACAAAAAAAATGAGAGATGTTTATTCGATAGGAATGGTTTTTTCAACCATTGAATTTGCGGATTTTTTTTGAAATTTGTTACTTTTAGTGAGCTCTGAATTTACTTAGGTAAAAACATCATTAACTGTTTTGCTGCAGAAATAATATTAGCA
>CAYMPA010000113.1:0-10018 GCA_964392105.1 uncultured Enterobacteriaceae bacterium | reverse complement strand
ATGAATGGTTGCACGCGTGCGCACAGTGAATTATTTATAAAGAATGGCATGTTAAGTGTTCGTTTTTCAGGCTCAGTTGCGCCGACTAGAAAGCCGCGCATAGTTGTTCTACGCAAGGCTTTTGCCGTTAAGCAACTGAGCCTAAAAAACGTGTAATCAAATGCGTAGGCGAACTCACCCAGCAAGTGAAGTTCTGAAATTAGAGTAAGTTGTGTGTTGTAATACATTGTTCTTGTTTAGTGCCGTTCAACTGCGGTTTCTAGGTTTACCCTCCAAAAGCAGTTCTCAATTATAAGAGAACATTTAGAGAACTTTCAATTGATAAATTTACTTCTGATATTTTGCATCTAAAGAAGATACTATATAACTATTTGAATATTATAGATATTATTAGAAGTTATACGTCAGGAACAGTTCGACATAATCATCTTTATTGAATGCAATTGCCGGGTCACTTGCTTTTTGGTTGAAGAAGAAGCGTCCTTGTAGCTCAAGCAGCCAACTGTCAGCAATGCGTCGACTTGCCTCGATATTGAAAAATTTACCACCTGTATTTCGGTCCCATACGAGACCGAATAAAGCTTCACTAGATTGTGCATCATTGAATGCGAAGCGGGCACCAAAACCGATATCGTCTTCAAAGGTACTGGTGGCGGATTCTCCGCGATCATCATAATGATATTCACTGAGCAAACCTAAATCGATTGCCGATTCCATGATGCCAACAAAGGTATATTCAAAGCCGGCTGCTATAGCATTATAAGTTGTTGCCTGACCACTACGGTGTAATGCTTCGAGTTTCCAAAGCATATTGCCCTTGGTCGCCTGAATGTCTAGAGAGGTTTGATTGATAATGTCATAAAAAGGGATAAAAAAAGGATTACCATTATTATCCGTGCTTAAAAGCAGACGAGGGTTGCGGCTAGTACCATAAAAATGTGAAATACCGATATCCCAATCACCAAAATAATGTGAATACCTGGCGGCAAGATCGATGTGCTTTTCTTTTGCAGCAGATTCAAATCGGGAACGATCTTTATCGATATGCGGAATCGTTCTTAATCTTCCCGATGTGCCCGGAAAATTTCTTTCACGAAAATAAGGCATAACAAAAAAATCAACAGTGCCCCAGTCATCAATGAGCGCAAAGTTGATCATAGGCTGACCTAACTTATCTTCAATGTCGAGGTTTTCAACCAGGTCAGTCTGGTTGATGATATCAACCAGGTGCTGGAATTCAGTCACACCCCAAAAGACTTTGCGTATACCCAAACGTAATTCCCAGGCATCAGCAACCTTTAAGTAAGTCAGTTCACGAATATCAAAGTGTGATCGTTCATTATCATTTTCATCCAGGCGTACAAAAGGCACGAAAGCAATACTTTGATCACCATTGTCCCATTCATGGTAGTACTCAGGTTCAAACACGAATGAGAAATTAGTGGAGTGATCCTGACGTGACTCTTGTGCTGTTTGAGTGAAACCTCTGAATTCCAGTCCGGCATAACCACTCCATTCACTGGCGTATGTGTTGAACGCGAATAATACGTAAATGGACGTAAATAAAAATAGCTTAAAGATTTTCATTCAATTCTCATGTGAAGAGTGAAAAGTGATACGTGAAAATCAAAAAAAGAAAAGTTAGCCTTTATACGCTTCACACTTCACGTTTTAGCGTGCACGTTTAAGCGTATTTTTATCAAAATCTCTATCTGTTAATCCGGTTTTAAATTGATAATCTGCCCAGGTAAGGGTAGTACTCTTGCCTGTTTGATGGTTTGTCATTTCCATACGGCCGGGTCGCCAGTATTGTTCAAGATATTTTTTGTAATCGAGAAACAGTAAAGTTTTTAACATCGCGTTTTTTCGATCATAGAACTCAAGTTTATTGGGTTGGTACATTTCTTTATCTAACCAGACGATTTGTCTGGTATAACCCGAATGTTCATATTGTGGAAAACGTTCTATGACAAAACTATCGCGTCCATCGATTATTTCATCACGTAACCATTTATATTTATATTTTTCTATTTCTTGTGAAGCTAAATCTTCATAGGCATATTCACTGCCAACAAATGGCCCGGATTTGTTGGAAGAAGAAATTCGTTTTACACGCTTTAAAGCAGGTAAATACAGCCATTGATCATCGGGTGTTAGTGAATGTGTGTGACTTAGAAAAGCAGTACCTTTTACATCTCTGGGATTATCAAATGTGAGTAAGCTTTTATCTCCATCGCCGTTAACTTCCAATGTGGTAATTTCCATTGTGCGTATGCTGGTGTCACCCTGTTTGTTTTTCAGAATCATACTCATGCTGGCGGTTTGATCCGTCCACCCCGTATCTCGCGTATCTGCTTTATTAGCAATCGCTAAACCCTTTTCTTCAGGTGTTTCTGCATACGCTGTATTAAGCAGAAGACTTAACAGTATCGCCAGTATCGATGTTTTCTTCATTAGTTGACCCCTCAAATTTCATTAATATGGATGGCAGGAATAAAAAGTCAGCAAATAATGCAATTGCAATAACAATTGCTGTTAACAATCCCATACCAGAATTTAATTCAAAGCTGGATGTTGAAAGTATTAGAAAGCCAACTACCAGAACAATTGATGTGATAACTAATGCTCGTCCAACCGTTATGAATGCATAACGCACGGCGTCTTCAGAGTTAAGACCTTTTTCGCGTCTTGCCCGTAAATATTTACTGAGAAAATGCACGGTATCATCGACCACAATACCTAGACTCATACTGGTTACGACAGATAACGCTAATCCAATTTCACCTACAGTCAGACCCCAAAGACCAAAACCCATTGCTGCAGGGACAAGGTTTGGTACCAGACTGATTAAACCAACTTTTAGTGATCGAAACGCAAAGATTAATACCATTGAAATCAAAACTAATGCAACAGTAGTTCCAAATAACATACTAACAATATTTCGTTTCCCGATATTGGCAAACATGATCGATGTCCCACTGCCATTTGCCTGGGCAATATGCTGTGTGTTATTACTCAACCATTTCTGCGCACGCTTCTCAATATCGATCAAATTATTTGATGATATGGTTTTTAAAGTAGCAGACATACGCGTTGCTGACTTATCTATATTGATCTGATTATTTAGATCGAGACCATAGGGCAGTGACATTTCATAAAGTAATAAATACTGTGCGGCCAAATTACGTTCATCCGGAATTGCATAATATGATTCATCATCACCATGCATGTTTTTATTAAGCCGCTTCATGATGTCGGTATAGATATTCACATGCAGGGTTTCGGGTTGTTCACGATACCAGTTTGCAAAGGCTTCTATCTCTCGTAGAAATTCCGGATTACTAATACCTCCGGTATCAGCCGCTTTTAGTGAATATTCTATGTTATAAAGACCGGTGAGATTATCCGTTGTGAAATCAGAGTCAGTTCGAAAAGTAACTGTTTCATCGAAGTAATGTACAAATACATCATTAAGTTCATTACGGGGTAGGGCAGAGATTAGTAATAAAATAATACCTGCCATTCCCCAAAATATCGGTGTTCTTTTATCAACTACAAAATCAGCCAACCTGGCCATTAACCGGGTATCATCATCTTTTTGTTGTTTTACCTTAACGGGCAAGAGAGAAATCATTGCTGGAAGTAAGGTAACTGATAAGACAAAGGACACGAGTACACCGATTGATACAAAATTACCCAGATGTCCGAATGGGGGAACATCAGAAAAGTTCATGGTTAAAAATCCCAGCGTTGTAGTAACACTGGCCAGGAATACAGGTTGTAAATTTAATCTTAAACTTTCTGTCAAGGCATCATTCTTATTCATTCCATGCCGCATTTCGTGCATGAAAGTAACCAGGATATGAACACAGTTCGCAATAGCTACAGTCAGTATGATGGTTGGTGCTGATGCAGAAGGTGGTGAAAGCGGCATACCAACATAGGCACCGAGTCCCATCGCCGACATGATTGAAAACAGGATGACTAGCAGCGTTACAAATGTTCCGGTAAAACCACCGACCAATAATGCGAGCAGGATCAACATCACACCAAAACTGATAGGTACCAAAGACGCCAAATCATTCTTTGAAGATTCAGCGAACGAATTATTCATCATTACCATCCCAGTGAGATAAACCTTGATATCCGGATGTGCCGCACGTATTTCATCGGCAAGGTTTCTGGAAAAATTAACAACCTCAGGTGTTTCCCTGGTTTCATCGACTCTCGGCATTTGTACAGTGACATTGATACCAGTTACATGACCACTGTCCGATATCAGTCGGCGTACAAGGAGAGGTTCATTAATGGCTATGTCCCGAATTTTTTCGAGTTCTTCATCAGATAAGGAGGCGGTATTGATAGCCAGGTCCCTGACAATCAGATCATCATCTTCTGCTTCGGTATGTTGAAAATTAGTAATTGAATCAACTCGATTCGAATAGGGGATTTGCCAGGCTTTTTCTGTAAATTCTTCAACAACTGACAACACTTCACGTGAAAAAACATTGCCGTCATCGGGGGCAAGAACAAACAAAACGTTATCATTTTTAACATAAGTGTTTTCCAGGGCCTCAAAGGCAATTAACTGGGGGTTATCCTCACTGAAGAAAACACGATAATTGGTAGTGAAGCTAATCAGGCGTCCACCACTCGCTGCAAGTGCAACAAAAACGAGGCAGAAAAAGATGATAAACCAACGATTATTAAGAACCCATTTCGGGTAAGTTATTTCTAACCAATTCATTATTTATCCCGGTATATATGTAAATTATGAATATTTTGTAAAATATTTAGTAAATAGGTAAATTTTTTTATTTCTTATTGCTAAGGCCAGAGACTAATAATTTGATAACAGACCCGGCCTTTTTCTCGTATTCTTCTTTTGTGTAAAGGTGCATGAACAATGGGACATCGAAGACCACTAGCATTGAATGAATTGCGGCAGCTGTTTCAACAATATCTTCTACATTAAATTCGCCTGTCTGGTTACCATAGGAAAGCACTTCCATTAATAATGCATTTTCATTATGTATTTTGTCATGTACCAGGTCAGATCTGTTTTTTGTGATTTCAGTACAAATTTCATCTATCTTCCTGTTTTCCAATGCCATATCTTGAGTAACCTGGAGCGTTGTGAAAACATATTTTTCCAGTTTTTGTTGTGCACTCAGATTAGTATCGCGAACAACAGATTTAAGAATGTCAGTACGCTCACACATGCAGTTTTTAGCACATGCAGCAGCGATTTCTTCCTTATTTTTGTAATAACGATAAATATTCGCCGCTGACATTCCAGCGTCTTCGGCGATTTCGGCCATTGTCGTTTTGTTATAGCCGTATTCACTAAACCGATTTACCGCCGCTTCAAGGATAATATCGGCGGTATCATGTTTATTGATTGAGAGAGCAGCATTCTTCATGACGGGAAGCATAGTATATGAATTGTGAATATTCAATTAAATATTCACAATTCATATTCTATATTTGTTAGTTGTTGATTTTAATAAAAATTAATTTTGCTCGAAACAGCGTTTTTCGGCCATGCGAGAACGAATTTCTTCAATTTCGCTAAATGCTAATTCAGAACGTACTTGATCTTTGTAATTTTGAAAGGCGTTAAAACCTAAATAATAAATCGCTGGAGCAAACATTGTCATTGCATAACTGGCAACACGTGTTTTTTTATCGTTATAAATGGTTGCCTTATAAATAAAGGTATCCTGTTCCAGGGCTGATGCCTGTATATACAGGTCATTACAGCTTCGATTATCATAAAGACCAGCTTCCAACGGTTGTTCTGTTCCAGCCAAAATTAGTGCATAACTTTGAGTACTGAAAAGCAAGATTGATATAAATGTAATGTATTTGAAAATTTCCATGACCGCTTCCCTAACATGAGTGCTATATCTCACTATATCGGCTGGACTATAGAAAATTTTATTATTTATTTGTTATTTTTCTGTGCTGGGCTTATTTCTTATATTTCTTTAGATATTCGCGGGTTAGAAGGTCTGCTTGGACACGTTCAGCAGCGCCCATTTGTTTTTTAAGGTTATCACTGACATTTTTCGCCAGAAAGATCCCATTGTCGGCAGCAACACTATACCAGGCATAGGCCCGGACCCGGTCAGCATCCAGGCCTCGGCCATGTAAATACATATAGGCCAATGTATCTTGTGCACCTGCGTGGCCTGATTTGGCGGCTTGTTCAAACCAGAATGCGGCCTTTACATCATTTTGTGTAACACCTTCACCACCAAAGTACATAAAAGCAAGGTTATATTGTGCTTCGGTATTGTCTTTAAGTGCTAATTGTGTGAACTGTTCGTATGCAGTTTTATAATCTCCATTTTCATAAGCATTTACAGCTGCTGTAAGCTCACTTGCGTTTACGGGAATGGCAACAACCAGAAGAACTAGAAAGGCATGTTTACGGTTTATCACGATATTGAAAAGTTATGTCTTGATCAAAGTATAGCCGACATTCACTTTGAAAATTGAGGGTAAATCGATTACTGAGTTCTATTCTCGCTCTGGCAAATAATGATTAAATCGGAATTTTTCAGGGTGATAAGAATATTTAATACTGTCTGAACGCATTAGATAATAACTTTATTCAATACAAGCGGGGATTACAAAAAAAATCAGTATCAGTAACATTAAAATGAAGTGTTAGCAGTTTAAGCCAAATCTATTTAAAGTAAGCTTACTTGATTACCTGAATTTTAGCCCAATCTATTCAGGGATAGGATAAAAAAATGAATAAACTAAAGCAATATAAGGATTTTAGTAAGTCAATATTGACTGGCTTCGGTGTGCTTATCGTAATCATGTTATTTCTAATGTTTTATTGGGATACAGAACCAGAAGTATTTGATGTGCAGAAACAGGGCCGGTATCGAAACCAGGGGAGCACTGAATTTGTTACTGGATACATAACCACGGCAACCCTAATTGAAGTAGCAGAAACATTACTCAATAAACGTGGCGGTTATCTCAGTAATGACATCATACCGCCCAGTATCTTCATGGATAATATTCCCTCATGGGAATTTGGTGTGTTAACACAAGTGCGCGATGTGGCGAGATCAATGCGTAATGATTTTAGTCGTTCTCAAACGCAATCGGTAGAAGACAATGATTTAATGACAACTGATCCACAGTTTCATTTTGATTCAGAGTCCTGGATATTGCCTGCAACTGAGCGGGAGTATCAAAAGGGTATTGAGGCGTTAAATAACTATCTGAATCGATTAGCTGATCCGAATGAACAGGACGCGCAATTCTTTGCACGTGCGGATAACCTGCGTGATTGGTTAGCCATTGTTGAAAAAAGATTAGGTAGTTTATCACAACGCTTAAGTGCCAGTGTCGGGCAGGCTAGAGTCAATACCGATCTGGAAGGTGACTCTGAAGCAACACAATCAACAGTTAAACCGGATCTGATGGAAATCAAAACACCTTGGTTGGAAATTGATGATGTTTTTTATGAAGCCCGGGGTTCTTGTTGGGCCTTGATTCATTTCCTGCATGCGGTTGAATATGATTTACGTGATGTCTTAAAAAAGAAAAATGCATTGGTTAGTTTACGGCAAATCATACGTGAATTGGAAGGAACCCAGGAGACGGTTTGGAGTCCGATGATCCTGAATGGAACAGGTTTTGGCTTTCTCGCGAATCACTCTTTGGTTATGGCGTCTTATATCTCACGTGCCAATGCGGCAGTAATCGATCTCAGAAATTTATTAGAACAAGGGTAATGTTACAACATAGGACTTGATAGTATCAGGTCTGTTTAATATTTGTATGGCCACATTCAATACAATGTACGATCATATCTTCATTATTTAATCTGTCTGTAAGTGTTTTATCTTTTTTCTTTATATGAAAACACAAATAGGGAAGTGAAATAACGGCGACAATATTGATAAACCAAAAGGGCGTTTTGATTAATATCAAACAGACAATTCCGATAAAAAAAATGCAAAATAATAATTGTTGGGATTTAGCATTTTGATATTGATTATTTATACATGTGTCGCAAGTAAAATGGCCATCAATGCAATATTGCACTCCGTTTTTGGTGTAAATAAAGCGCATGTTACTAATTCTGTAATATTAATGTATTAAATCCAATTCTGGAGTGATTATTTACATGATATTGTAATAGTTAATTTGAATATTTACTCTACCCAGGAAAAGGTAAAATATTAATAGAGATGCTTACCTATTAGAGATGAAATTACCATAGGCTCTACAGCCGTCTTCAGTTTCAACTTCATCAATAACTTCCAGTGTATTAATGTCGATAATCGATACAAGATTATCAAACCAGTTGGCCACATAGATTCGGGTTTTATCAGGATGCAAGGCAATACCTTCAGGATATTCACCGACATCAATCATATCAACTGTTTCCATTTCTTTTAGACTGATTACTGAAACGGTATTGGAACGTTGATTTGTTACAAATAAACGATCGTATTTGTTATCAATAGCTATGGCATATGGAAAGGTGCCGACCTTGATGTTCTTAATCATTTGTTGCTGATTTAAATCAATAATGCTGACATCACCTGATTGAACATTGGCACTGTAAAGTTCTTTTCTTATTGGATCAAAGGCCAGGCCAAAGGGTGCCTTGCCAACTTTAATAGAATTAACAACACGATTATTAACCAGATTGATAATCATGATCGAGTTTTCATCGCGATTTGCAACGTATAAATATAAACCATTTGGGTCAACTGCCATACCGGAAGGGGAGTCACCAACCTTTATTTTTTCTTTAACAGAGAGTGATGTGGTGTCAATAATAAATACACTGTCTTGATACCAGTCTGCAACGTAAACAGATTTATCGTCTGGACTGATTGCAATGGCCAATGGGCCACCACCGACTTTTATCGTTTTTATTACTGATAATGTCTTTGCATCAATAACCGATATATCCTTGCTTTCCGGGTTGCTGATATAAACACGTTGACTGTCATTACTGACAACTACACCTGCAGGCCGATGACCGACGGTTATTGTTTTAATGACTTTGTTTGTTTCAGTATCGATGACTGAAACAGAGTCACTACCCTGATTGGTGATGTAGGCATAAGGCTGGGCTTGTAGATAACAAGCCCAGCTTAAGATTAGTATGGAAAGTGTTAGTTTTTTCACACTCATTACATTAATACTCATGAGTGTGAAGGGGTATTCAGTGCCTGGCAGAAGACTTATTTTTCTGCGAGGGTTTTAATGTTTTCTAAACCTGTCTTGTAAAGCTTGGTAACAACTTCAATACAGGCTGCGTCACTTAATTCTGGTGGTGGTTGTTGGCCAGGGAAAGAGCGATAAAATGCGCCTTTCCACTGAATTTTGGAACCGCTTCCATTTTCACTAATAGTAATAGTGGCGCCGTGAGTTGCAATCGGAAGGCCTGGTACAACACGTCCTTTTTCAAGTTGCATGGCGTATTGAATTTTCATGCTTTCTGTATCGAGCTTGAATAATTTTTCCTGAATTTTTTCACCGTTCTCAAGTTCTATCGTGCGAACTGAATCGATTTCTGATCCTTTATCAGCGGTGCAACTCTTGATGCCTGGGTGCCAATCTTGAATTGAACAAAAATCTTTTATGATTTCCCATACTTTGTCAGGGGCAGCATTGATTTCTATTTCTTCGACAACTTTTTGTCTAGATGGTCCATGGGCAAATGCCAATGCCGGGACAAATAATATGCTTAAGAGGATTAGCTTAAGGTGTTTCATTATTGTAAATCTCCATCGAACTATTTATATCGGATAGTTCTGCTATTTTGTGTACTTGTATGGTTAGACGACCCCATCTATGTGGGGTTCAAGGTCGCATAGTGTATAGGCTCTGCCAGAGTATGGCTATGTTGAGAGCATTGCACGAATGCTATTTTGCCCACATACATCGTTAATAATGTGCTCGAATGCGGGGTCAGGAAGCGACAAATGTTATATAAACTCCGCTTCTCGGCTTAGGCATCCTGCGTCGC
>CAYMPA010000112.1:0-10083 GCA_964392105.1 uncultured Enterobacteriaceae bacterium | reverse complement strand
TACAGGACGTAGGTGGTAGAACTGCGCCTGGAGCGAGCAGTCGAGCAGTTGCCGAGCTTACGTAGCTATCGCGTAATAAAGACATTTTCGGAAGTGCCTTTAGGCTATTTCAACAGATCTTTAATGCTTCCAACGGTCCTAGGCCATGGCGCTACCAACTTGGCCTTTGTCGGCAATTCCCCTATTGCAGAGACGGCCTGATCCCGGTTTTCATAGAGGCCATAGACCAGGACATGCCATTGCTTACCCTTGTTCGATGCAGTGAAGGAGATAATCTTGTCATTACCGTTTTTAAACGATTTTAGATAGAGATCGATAGTCTCTTTCTCATAAGCACCAATTAACTGTAATACATATTTTTTCGGGTCTTGTTTTTTTAGCCAGATAATATCTTTGTTGGCTGGTTCAGGAGGGGGTTGCACTGCCTTAACCGGTTCAGGCTCAGGGATGGTTTCAACAACATTTTCTGTTCTGGGACCAGTGTCGATAACCGGTATAACTTTTTCTTCAATCCCTTGAACAACAGTTTGAGTTTGTAAATCTGTTTCTTTTGCAACGGCCTGACCATCAGCGTTATAAACAATAACTTTTGTCTTATTGTTTAAATCATTCTCGATTTCAGGGATAACAGGTGGCGATAATTCCTCTATAGTCATCGGTTCTGGCTCTAGTTCTGGCACTTTTCTTGGTGTATTTAATTGAACAATTTCTACTTGATCCGTTTTACCTTTATTTTTATCCGGCAAATTTAACTTGATTGTTTGTTTTTCAACTTCTTTCTCTGTTGTCTGATGTAAAAGTGTGCCTACACCGACAGAGAGAAACACCAATAATAAGACAACAAACAATATCGATTTATTCTTTAATAATAGTTCATTGATATTTATCGCTGGTATTTTATCAATAACTTCCGATTTTTTTGCCGGATCATCCAGGTATTGTTCGCTTAGGGCATTAATTCTCCCTGGCATTCCATGTGAAATACGATGTATCTGTTTAATAGTTTTATCATCAAACAAGTTTAAATCCGAAGAGTTGTCAGTTGGATATTTATTATGTATATATTGTTCAGTTTGTTTTTCACTCAGACATGGCATTTCTATAATATGCAAGCTACGTGTGTCATCCTGATTTATTCCGGACTCTTCCAGACGATCTAAAAATGAAGGTTCACAAAACAGACAAACATGTAGAACAGCGGCCTCATTTGAGGTAGTTAATATCTTAAATAAGTTATTAATTAATTCATCATCAAACAGATCGATATTATCTATTAATAAAGCCGGGACTTGTTGTTTGTTTTGACACCGTACTAACCACTCATTTAAGTCATATTGGTTATATCCGGTCTCTGTTTTGTCATCACTGCTATCACCATCAATAATTGTTTTGATAATCTCATTTGAATTTGTATGCGTATTTACTGCCAGTTTCCTGATTAATAAATTAGATTCTTCCTGGTGAGTTAACTCTTCACAAAGCGTCGATTTGCCTGACTCATGTTCTCCCTTGACGATAACAAGGTGATTACTATATTCGAGTAAATGCAAAATCAGCTCAACACGATGAGTCAATTCTGGAGTGATGAAATTGAAACTGCTCTGTTGATATTGTTCTTTCATAAGCCTGATTATGTTTTACATTTTATGCATTTATTAAATTTTTAAACTTACATAACAAAACTCATTTGTTATCACTTACCCGCATGTTGCACGAGTTGGTGAGATGCTTACGCCGGTCTGGCGTGTTATGTGCGTACTCGCGACTGCAATCATAGCCGTAGCTCTGGTGAAGGGAGCATGTGCGTGCATAACGTGCCAGAACCAGTGAGGGCTCATCAAGCAACAGGCTGAATACAAACCATAGTTTTTCAGTAAACACTGATATTTTTGTCCGGGAACACACCTGGCTTGATTATTTGTGTACTCGTGCAACATTCGGGTTTATCCTTTCATATTCAGAAAATGCAAATCGATCTGTCATACCGGCTATGTAATCTGTTATTACCCTGGCAACTGTTTGATCATCCTTGTTATCAATATCATCATTTATAATTTCCTGTATCTCATTTGTTAATAGTGCCGGTTTATTCATATAGGTGTTAAATAGACAGCTCACTGTTTCTTTTGCCTGTTCTGCCATGCTCTTGACTCGTTCATGTTGATATAAATTATCACGTAAATATTTTTTCAAGGCCTTATGCATTCCTTCAGTTGCCTCACTCATTTTGATTAGTGATTTACTGCATTTTCTTACTGCATTTATATCAGCTGGTTTAACACTATCAATTAAACCCTTACTTGTTTCAATCAGATCACATACAACATAACTAATCATTCTCCTTATGATTTCATGCCGTAGACGAGTATCAGTCAAACCTTGCCATATTTTATTGACACTATCATAGTGAATCTCAACAAGCTCACAACTTCTTATTTTTTCAATATCTAGCAGACCTGCTCTCAAGCCATCATCAATATCATGGTTGTTATAGGCAATTTCATCAGCAATATTAGCAATCTGTGCTTCCAGGCCAGGATTTTCATTATTAATAAATCGTTCACCTAACTCACCAAGCATCGATGCATTTTTTCGTGAACAATGTTTTAAAATCCCCTCTCGTGTTTCAAATGTCAGATTTAAACCTGGAAAATTTGCATAGCGTTTCTCAAGCAGGTCAACAATTCTCAGGGATTGGAGATTATGTTCGAATCCACCATATTCACGCATACAATCGTTTAATGCATCCTGACCTGCATGCCCAAAGGGTGTATGACCAAGATCATGTGCCAGGCATATTGCTTCTGTCAGGTCTTCATTTACATTTAGCGCACGTGCGATTGTACGTCCTATTTGTGCCACCTCGATCGAATGTGTCAATCGAGTACGAAACATATCACCTTCGTGATTTACGAATACCTGTGTTTTATATTCCAGGCGACGGAAGGCTGAGGAATGGATAACACGGTCACGATCTCTCTGGTATTCATTACGATATTCAGATACATCATCCTGATGTTCTCGTCCTTTGGATTTATCGGATAATGCAGCATAAGCCGCTAGCTCATTCGCCACAGTTAACCTCTCAATTTAGAAAGTGATTAATCGTTTCCTTTAATGCCTGTTCAGTATAGTCAGAAGTAATGACTGCATTGCCAATATCATTTAATAAAATTAAGTATAAAACACCATCTCGAGACTTTTTATCGACCTTCATATTCTCAAGCATTTCTTCAAGCTTTATATCTTTATGAATTTGTGTTGGTAAGTTTGCGCGTTTTAATAGTTTTTTGAGTCTATCAACGTGCCCTTGTTCTATTAAACCTGAACGGCTTGATAAATCTGCTGCCATCAACATGCCACAACCAACAGCTTCTCCATGTAACCAGTCCTTATAGGATAAGGCTGTTTCTATGGCATGACCGAAAGTATGACCCAGGTTTAATATCGCTCTAAGACCTGATTCTCTTTCATCTTGTGCAACAACTTCAGCTTTATTAATGCATGAGCGCTCAATAGTATAGACCAATGCCTCATTATCACGACTTATTAACAATTCAATATTATCTTCAAGCCATGTATAAAATTCCTTATCTCTTATTAATCCGTATTTAATTACTTCAGAGATCCCGGCTGAAAATTCTCTTTCAGGTAATGTTGATAGAACTCCTGTATCTGCAAAAACAGCACATGGTTGATAAAACGCGCCAATCATATTTTTACCCAGCGGATGATTCACCGCAGTCTTTCCACCTACAGAAGAATCAACCTGGGCAAGTAGTGTCGTAGGTATTTGCAAGAATTTAACACCACGTTGGTAACATGCAGCAGCAAAACCTGTTAAATCACCAATTACACCACCACCTAATGCAATCAATATACAAGTCCGGTTGTATTTCTTTTCCATTAACCGTGTGATGACATGATTAAGGCTTTCAAGAGACTTAAAACTTTCTCCGTCTGGTAATATCAGTACTTCATAATCCAGCTTACCCAAATGATCTTCTATTTGCTGCAAGTACAAGGGAGCAATATTTTCATTCGTAACAACCAATACCTGACTACTTGTAATGTGTTTTTCAAATAATTCATGGTTTGACAGGACAGATTCTCCAATATAAATTGGATAACTACGTTCATCTAAATCGACTTCTATAACTTTCATTTATTGTTAGTCAGTTCTAATATTTTCTGTATTATCTTTTTGATACTTAAATCTTCTGTATCAATTATCTCATTCGCCAGAGAAATATATAGCGGCTCTCTTTCATCAAGTATCTTCTTTATCTGCCCTAATCGATCATCGTTTTGCAGTAACGGTCGACGCTTATCCTCAGCCGTTCTCTTATATAATTTTTCAGGTGTTGATTTCAGATAAATAATAAATCCATTATCCTTAAGTGCCTGCCTGTTCTCGGGTCTCGTTACTGCACCACCACCCGTTGATAATACTATATTTTCCAGCAGTACCAGTTCAGCGATCACTTGAGATTCACGTTTTCTGAAGCCTTCTTCACCCTCAAGCTCAAATATTAATGGAATATCTGCCCCGGTACGTTGTTCAATATCATGGTCAGAATCATAAAACCGGGCTGATAATATTTTTGCCAATTGTCTGCCAATGGTGGTCTTTCCAGCACCCATCGGACCAATCAAGAAAATGTTATTAGACTTACTCACAATAAATGATTATCAGTTTATTAATTCTCAATAATAAAGCGCGCCACAAATAAATAGTAATTTTTTATGACCAGTTTTTGCTCCTGCACCAAAAGTAGGTGCTTTAGGCGAAACCTGCATTGCCTGCATGGACCTCGGTACCCCCTTGAGGGGTGTGCAGGTACTTAGGATTTGTCGGGAACATAAATCCTGACAGTACATCCCTGTACATAAGTGCAAGGATCTTGGTACCTTTATGCCCTTGCGGGTGCACCCCTCAAGGGGTATTGAAAAGAATCCTTGAGAGGTGAAAAGTACATTTTTATGGTGCGCTATAATAAAAAGGGATGTAACCCATACAGGCACATCCCTTGAATGGTGTAACGTGTATTATTGTTATTAGATCGTAAGACTATCTTTCAGGATTTTCGGTGTGACAAAAATCAACAACTCAGCTTTAGTAGAATCAATATCTGTTCTCTTAAACAGGAACCCGACATAAGGAAGGTCCCCAAAGAAAGGCGTTCTATCAACAGACTTTCTATCCGTTGATGTATAAACACCACCTAACACAACAGTCTCACCATTTTGAACCAATACCTGAGTTGTAACACTACGTGTATTAATAGCTGGCACGCCGTTTACACTGGTACCACTTAGTGTATCTTGAGTAACCTCTAAATCCATAATGATGCGGTCATCAGGTGTAATCTGTGGTGTTACTGTCAAACTCAATGTAGCATCCTGGAATGATACGCTGGTAGCACCGCTTGATGATGCTTCCTGATACGGGATTTGGATACCCGATTCGATGACTGCTTCATTCTGGTTAGATGTAATCACTCGCGGACTGGCAATATCTTCACCACGACCTTCAGCTATCAGTGCAGATAATTCCAGTTGTAACAAGTATGATCCAATCTTACCAATGGCCAGGGCTAACGACGAGGCATCTCCTGGAACTGCGGGTAAATCAACAATCAAATTCTCATTAGTACCATCGTTAAATGTTGTCGTACCACCAAAATTGACATTACCGCCTTGGCCACCACCAATAGCAACAAATGGATCTTCAGGGTTATCACCAATAGCAGCCCTGCTTTGAGTACCTTGTGTGGTATGTTTACTGTAACCAAAACGTACACCGATATCCTTGGCAAAAGACTCATCCGCATTAACAATTCGTGACTCAATCAAGACCTGTCTAATCGGCACATCAAGCTCAGAAATTAATCCTCTAACAGCTAGAAGACTACTCGCCACATCCTGAATAATAAGTGTATTGGTCCTTTCATCAATAGAAACATTGCCTCGTTCAGAAAGTAGATTATTTTCTTCTGCTTGAATCAAGCTCATTAAATCAGCGGCATCTGCATAATTAATCTGTACAAATTCAGTAAGTAATGGTGCCAGCTCTTCAACCTGACGATTTGCTTCAAGTTCAAGACGTTCACGGGCTGCGAGTTCTTCTGAAGGCGCAACCATTATCACGTTTCCAGACTTTCGCATACCTAGACCACGTGATTTCAGGATAATATCGAGCGCTTGATCCCATGGAACATTTTTCAAGCGTAAAGTTACATTACCACCAACAGCATCACTGGTTACCATGTTTAGTCCGGTGAAATCTGCAATTAACTGTAATACAGCTCTAACTTCGATACTCTGGAAATTCAATGACAGGCGTTCACCCGTATAACCAAACTTATCTTTCTTCTGTTCTTCTCTTTCTGCTGAGGTTAAAGGTTTGAATTCAATTGTATATTGGTCTTCAGATTGATATGCCAGGTGGTCATAATCTTCTGAAACGGCACTGATAGTCATTCTTACATTATTACCACTTGAAACTGTATTTATCTCTTTTACCGGGGTAGCAAAATCAATTACATCCAGTTTTCTATCAAGTCTGGGCGGTAATTGTGTATCAAGAAAATCTATCACCACCTTTCCACCCTCAACACCCATATCTATAGGTATAGAAGGATCAGACAACTTAACGATAACTCTGCCCTCACCATTATCGCCTCTACGAAAATCAATTTCTTCAATACTTCCCGCTGATGATACATACGATGTACTTGTAGATGATGTAGCTACACCACTATCTAGGTTTAATGTTACGGTATTACCTTCAACATTCATTGTATATGAAACTGCCCGTGTCAAATTAATTACAACCCGAGTCCGTCCTGCAGCTTCAACAACATTTAAACTATTAGCCATCCCTATTCCAATAGTCTGGGATTTTTCAGTTAAATTTAATGAAGTATTTGGGAAATCAACTGCAATTCTTGCTGGATTATCAATAGTAAAGTTTAAAGGATCAGCGGGCAGTGCTTCTGATAACATCAATTTAATCTGTACACGTTCACCGGGTAGTGATGCAAAACTGACATTATCCAATGAAATTGCATAAGCAGATGTGCTGATCAGACCCAGGCCTGTAGACAACATTAAGTACATAAATATTTTTAATTGAGTTTTCATGGTTTTGTAACCTTTAAAATTAAATTTAAATCTTCTACTGCTAACCATATTTAATTCCTCGTTATCAGATTACTCTTCTATCAGAGCAAGTGCTGCCTCCCGTTCTTCCCATCTTCCACCACTATCTTGCACAATTTCTCTAAGTTCAATTCGATCTTCGTAAACATTTATTATCTTTCCAATATTTACGCCAAGATAGTTACCCACACTTACACGGTGAACCACACCATCAGGATCCAATACTATTCCCCAATTATTATTTTCGTTCTCAAGTGTTCCAACCATTCGTAAACTATCTAATTCAAACTGTTCAAGTTCTTCTCGATTACGGTTTCGAATCTCACGTTCCATCTCTTCTGTTAAACCATCATCAACGACACCTTCTTCAATCTCTGGTTTTGAAACAACATAAAAAAGCTTAAACGGGTTACGAGAGTCCGATTTACCAGATTGATAGGCATATGCCTCATAGGGTTTTATTTCAGGCAAAGGCTCTATACGTCCTCCGGGTCTTGCCATAATCTCGGAAACCTGATTCTCAAGATTGCTTATATCTCTTGAGACACAAGCTGAAAGAGATGCAATAAGTGACAAGCACAATGTGGCTTTTACAAATTTCATGAATCGATAACTATATCTCATTATTAATTACCTTCTTCACTCTACTTCTTCAAGTGCGCGATATGTTTTTGCAATTGCGTTCATTTGCAGCCTAGGAATACCGTCACTAGTTTGGCCTCCTTTAATAGGCACAATAGCAATATCATGTGTAGTAACGATTCTTGGCAGTGCGGCTATACCACTAACAAACTCACCAAATTGATGATAACCACCAACAACAGAAATACTTATTGGTAACTCAGCATAAAATTCTTTTGGCGCTTCACCGCCTGGTTGAAACAATTTAAATTCCAGACCAGCCCCTAAGCCTGTTTGTGAAATATCTATTAATAAACCTGCAACCTCAGTTTTATTAGGTAGCTGACGTACCATGTCACCGAAATTTTGTTCCATTTCTTTCATCTGTTCTTTTAAAGCATTCAGGTTTGCTGCCTTTTTTTGCCTTACGTCGAGAATCTCTATTTGTTCTTTTTCTTTCTTCTCCAGGCCGGCCAATGCTTCACGTTGTTTTGTTATATCGAATTTCCATCCAGCAAACAGTATCCCGGCAAATATAATAGCAAATACAACTAACTTCACCGGCATTGGCCATACGCCCGGGTTATTCGGATCCAGATTATTCAGATCATCAATAAAACTCATGCGTCTCCAGCCTCCTCAACCTTAGGCACTACCTGGGAAAAAATAAGGGTAAAACTATTTACAGGTTTGCCACCTGCAGCTTGTGCTTCTCTAATAACTTTCAACTTGGGATTTGCTAACCATTTAGAACTTTCCAGTTTTCTCATAAATGAAGAAACACGGGCATTGGATTGTGCCAAACCATTGATTGTTATATTTGAGCCTTTTTGTGTGACATTAGATATAGTCACCCCATCAGGTAAACTATTAACCATTTCATCAAAAAGATGGACAATAAGCGGTCGATTACCCTGTAATTGCTCAATAGCACGCATACGTGATAGCAATCGTTCTTTCTCTTTTTCGAGTTGTTTTATTTCCTCGATTTTTTTATCAACGATTGCTATTTGATCATTTATATAAGTAATTCGAGTATTTTGTACATCAATTAATTGCACATGATAGAGATGCCCGGCGAGCACAACCAATCCAGCTATTGCAGCAGTAATCGCCAGCATAATTACAAATTGTGTTTGTAATTCTTTACGTTTTGCTTCACGCCAGGGGAGTAAATTAATTTTTGACATTAGTCTCCCCCCCTTAAAGCAAGACCACAGGCAATCATCATTGCCGGGGCATCATTAGTAAGATTATTTGTCGGAATTTTTGATGCCACAGCCATATTTGCGAATGGATTGGCAACCATAGTCTTGACACCCAGCTTTGATTCAACTAATTCAGCGATGCCGGGTATTGATGAACATCCACCAGCAAGAATAAGTACATCAATATCACTTATTTGACTTGATGCATAAAAGAACTGGAGTGCCCGTCCAATTTGTGAAGCCATATTATCTTTAAACGGCTCTAATACCTCAGGCTCATAATTATCCGGCAAACCACCTTGCTTTTTGGCCATACCGGCTTCTTCAAAAGACAAACCATAACGGCGTTGTATATCTTCAGTTAATTGTGCACCGCCAAATGATTCATCGCGTGAATAGGTTGTCTTCAAATTTTCCATAACACTGAACGTAGTAATGGCGGAACCTACATCAGCTACAGCAATTGCATCTGTTGAAGTCCCGGCAGTGAAATCCTTACTCATTAAATCAACAGTATTTTCAATAGCAAATGCTTCAATATCGACAACCTTGGCTGTTAGTCCACCTAACTCTATACAAGCAACAACATTGTCAACGACTTCACTTCGTGATGCCGCAAGTAAAACATCTACCCTGTCTGCGCCTTCTTGAGATTCACCAATAACTTCAAAGTCCAAAGCGACTTCTTCTAATGGGAATGGGATATATTGATCAGCCTCAACATGAATCTGGCTTTCCATTTCATCATCCGATAAACCAGACGGCATACTGATTACTTTTGTAATAACAGAAGAACCTGCGACAGAGACAGCAGCTTGTTTTGTTCGCGTCCCTGACTTTTTGACAGCGCGTTCAACAGCCTCGCCGACTTGCTCAATATCGTTTATAGTCTTTTCTGAGACTGAATTAGGTGGAAGAGGCTCAACTGCATAACTTTCCACACGATATTTACTGCCGCTTCGGCTAAGCTCAAGCAACTTTATTGCAGTTGCACTGATATCGACACCTAATATAGGAACTGACTTTTTCTTAAGAGAAAACACTATTTTTTCCTTTTGAAGTCATTAGTTATATGCCATATGTATAACAC
>CAYMPA010000111.1:0-10310 GCA_964392105.1 uncultured Enterobacteriaceae bacterium | reverse complement strand
CGAAGGAGAAGTCGCCGTATCTTCCGGACTATAAGATCAGGTTGAACCCTGTTTTAAGAAAGTGTCAGATTAAGTCTGAGCTACTACAATTTAATTATCAATCTCCTTTATTTTTTATTTAACCAAACTTTGATCTGCCTGACTTACAAATAATACTTATAGTAATAAATCTTCTTCAATACGATGATAGAGACTGGCGGAATCAATAAGAGAGTTGGCTGTGAGTGCGGGCACGCCATAGACTTCAGCACTAATGTTATAATCCCTTTTTATTTTTTCCAGTAATAGGCCGAAGTCGCCATCACCCGATAGTAATACAACGGTATCAACGTCTTTTGCTGTTTCCAGTACATCAATGGTAATACCCACGTCCCAATCACCTTTGGCTGAGCCGTCACTACGCTGAATATAGGTTTTTAGTTTTACTGTAAAGCCAATTTGTTTGAGTGCATTTTGAAATTTGAGTTGTTTGTCATCGCCACGATGAATTGCATATGCATTTGCAAAAACAATTTCTCCTTCAGCACTGATACGTTGCCATAGTTTATGATAGTTAAATTGGCGGCCATAGGCTTCGCGAGTAGTATAATAAATGTTTTGTACATCAACAAAAATAGCAATCTTTTTCACAATGGGGCCTGTATTTGTAATGTCTTATCCTGAAACAAGGATAACACGAGCTTGGTTGGATAAAGTTAATAAAGCTAATTTAGTATTCCAGGTCTGTCTGGATCGATCGCACCATCATTATATTAATGTTTATTTATATATAGTTACTGTTTTTATAGATCCAAGTGCCCTGAAATATATTGATCTATATCAATTGAAAGATTAAATTTTGACTTAATAGTTAGATTTCAGGGTAAGTATTTTGGTTGAAATTAATAATAGTTATAATGATAGATTATGTTAGTCACATTCACATGTGAAGCATATGGCGATATCACCATGTTTGGTGATGTTGCAAAACATCTGCTGGAGATGATGGGACATAGTGGAACGATACCCAGCGCAATATCTGCAAAGGATGTCCCTGCAATACTTGAGCGTTTAAAGAACGTCGTAGAATCCGAAAGGGATGTGCGGGTTGAGAACTCATCAAATGAAAATGAGGATGGCGAGGATGATACCCCCCGCGTTAGCCTTGCAAATCGGGCATTTCCACTCATTGAAATGCTTACTGCCGCTACTAAAGAAGATTGTAATGTTATGTGGTATAAAAACTAATCATACATAACAGGTACAAGATGACATTTATTGATAAACAGGTTTGTTTTTTTATAATTAACTGAAAAGAGAGCAGTATGGTCCGCGCCAATATTAAAAATTCTGAAGATATTTATATTGGATTAATCGATGAAGATAATGATGGATTCAGAATAGTCTGGAATAGTAATCTGGAGAATTACGCTGAATATAATCGCCTGGGAAGCGATGAACTTTTTCAAACCTTTGAAGAAGCATGCCAGGGGGTAGACAAGGCATCACCAGATGCAAAGATAAGTGAAACCATCTATTTTAATCCCGGGAATAAATAGAGAACGGGGCCGATAATTTTTACTAAACTATAAATAATCAGGCAGGGACATTATCAATTCGTTGTAATGGCTTAACACTTCCTGGCCCAGTGGGATGCTGCCGAATAGACTGGGCACATCCAGAAACCTTTCTCCAGAATTTTAACCTAATATTCAATTCAGGTTTGCCGGGCGAAATACAGATAAGCTACAAACCGATAAATAATCCGAGGTTAATATTTTTATATAGCCAGGCGTAAAGCACCTCCAGGAGAAGGGTCACGAGACCCTACTCCCGGTGATAGTTACTCAAGCTATCTGTACGAAGCTAATGTTGATGTTCGTATTTAAATGAAAGGGCCACCCGGCTGCGGTATGCAACAACCTTTCCGTTTTCAACTTTCATATCGAGCTTGGTTATTTCTGCAACGCGCAGGTTTTTAAGTGATTTGCCTGCTTCTTCAACTGCATATTTTGCAGCCTCTTCCCATGATGTCTCACTCGTCCCCACCAATTCAGTAACTCTGTAAATGCTATCACTCATTATTGCTCTCCTTATTTATATAGCCTGATGTAATTGTGCTGATTAGATATATCTATATTTAAGTATAGCAACTAAAAAATAACCCTAATTACTTTCATTTAGTCTATTTTTATAAATATGTGGATGAAAAATCTCACTGGCAATATCAATTAACTTTATGAGTTTTATATGAGAAAGAATGCAGATGATGCGAAATAGTAAAGATATCGTTATGCGGCTGTGCAACATTTTGTATATGATGATCCTGTTTTTATCAGTATCTTTTCTCGTTAGTGCGGAACAGGGAAAACGTGTTGCTGTGATAATTGAAGTCAGTGACACAATAGGTCCGGCAACAAGTGATTATATCCAACGCGGTCTGGAAAAGGCCGCAGACAAGGGGGCAACTGTTGTTATTTTACGCCTGGACACCCCCGGAGGTCTGGATACCGCCATGCGTGAAATTAATCGCGCCATTATTGCCTCTCCGATTCCAGTGGTTTTGTATGTCGCCCCGTCAGGTGCCCGGGCCGCAAGTGCAGGCACGTATATGTTATATGCATCACATATCGCAGCAATGTCCCCGGCAACAACGTTAGGTGCCGCTACACCGGTACAGATCGGTGGTGTACCTGATCTGAAACCACCCACTTTCCCGGATAAAGAGAGTCCGGATAAAGAGAGTAAAGATGATGATGCGGTCGGTGATGAGGACGAAGATCAAAGTAAAGAAAAGGAGGAGGCAAAGGAAAAACCAGCACCAGTAACAGGTGATGCTATGACAAAAAAAATTGTGAATGATGCTGTTGCTTATATCCGTAGCATGGCGGAGATGCGTGGGCGTAATGCAGATTGGGCGGAACAAGCGGTACGCGAGGCTGCCAGTCTTACCTCTGAACAAGCCCTGTTGCAGGATGTTATCGATATTGTTGCGACTGACACGACTGACTTGCTTGCAAAGGTTGATGGATGGCAGGTCAATATCAATGGTCAGGATGTCACCCTTGATACGAGTGGGCTTGAAATTGAAACTATTGAACCGGATTGGCGTAATGAATTGTTGTCAGTCATAACAAATCCGAATATTGCTTATATCCTCATGCTGCTGGGTATCTATGGGCTATTCTTCGAATTGGCCAATCCCGGTTTTGTTCTGCCCGGCGTTGTCGGAGGGATCTGTTTACTACTCGCCTTGTATGCTTTGCAGGTTTTGCCGGTAAATTATGCGGGTTTGGCTCTTATGATGCTTGGCATTGTCTTTATGATCGCTGAAATATTTGCGCCCAGTTTCGGGGCGCTGGGGTTCGGTGGAATCATTGCCTTTGTTATTGGTTCTGTGATCTTGTTCGATACTGAAGGGAGCGAGATTCAGGTTGCGATTCCGATCATCGTTGCCGTTACTGTAATCAGTTCAACTTTTTTCCTGATCGTACTGAGAATGATTTTCGCGGCACATAAAAAACCGGTGGTCAGTGGAGTGGACGAGATGCTTGGCAGTATCGGTCAGGTTATGGAAGATTTTGAAGAGTCAGGCCGTATCCATATCCATGGAGAGACCTGGCAAGTGCAGTCTAAATCACCATTGAGACGCGGTGATCAAGTTAAGGTCATTGCTATTGACGGATTGATATTAAATGTTGAGCCGTTGAATCTAAAAACCTCAGTTGACCGGCCTTAAACCAGAATTATGCGTTGTAAATCGAAAAATTACAGTATGTTAGAACTTCACCTATTCGGTGAGTTCGCCTACTCGTTTAATTGCACGTTTTTTAGGCCCATTTGCTTAACGGCAAAAGCCTTACGTAGAATCGCTGTTTTTTGCTCCTGCAAAAACAGCATACAGTACGTCCTGTACATAACTATGTGCGGCTTTTTAGTCGGCGCAACTGAGTCTAAAAAAAGCACATTCAAACGAGTTCAACTGAGGTTTCTAGATTGAAGGAGGGATACTGATATGAAAACCATAATGTATATCGTCATTGGATTAATTATTATTCTGCCAATGATCTTCAAGATCTTGCGTGAATATGAACGCGCTGTTGTTTTTACACTTGGACGGTTTACTTCGGTTAAGGGACCGGGCCTCATCATAATCATCCCCCTGGTACAACAAATCGAACGTGTTGAATTACGTACAGTAGTAATGGATGTACCAAGCCAGGATGTAATCTCGCGGGATAATGTCTCGGTCAAGGTCAACGCAGTTGTGTATTTTCGTGTTATTGATCCGGAACGGGCCATCATTCAAGTAGAAAATTTTCATGCCGCCACGAGTCAACTCGCCCAGACAACATTACGTTCTGTCCTCGGACAACACGATTTAGATGAAATGCTGGCCGAGCGGGAAAAGCTGAATCTGGATATCCAGGAGATATTGGATAAACAAACTGATGCCTGGGGCATTAAAGTCGCTAATGTTGAAATTAAACATGTGGATATCAATGAAAGTATGATACGTGCCATTGCAAAACAGGCTGAGGCCGAACGTGAGCGACGTGCCAAGGTCATTCATGCCGAAGGAGAATTGCAGGCCTCGGAAAAACTGTTGCAGGCTGCTGAAGTATTGTCAAAAAATTCTCAAAGTATGCAATTGCGTTATCTACAAACATTGACTGAAATCGCGGGAGAAAAAAATTCGACCATTGCCTTTCCAGTTCCAATGGATCTGCTAAAACCTTTGTTAAATATGGGTTCGAAAGACTAATGTAATCATCGTTTATTTATCCCGGCATATCATGTTTGCTAACGTACAAGCGACAACGTTAAATTCTGACTTTGTATTGCGAGAGTTTGAACCAGCTTACCTGCAAGCGTATCGACGTGGTGAACTTCAGGATCGCGTTGCTCTCGCATTAAAAGAGCTGGAAGATTGTTGCGCTTGTCCGCGTGATTGTCATGTTAATCGTCTGCAAGATGAGAAACGGGTTTGCAACACCGGGCGCTATGCTATTGTCAGTAGTGTGTTTCCTCACTTTGGTGAAGAGGATTGTTTACGTGGGTGGAATGGATCGGGCACGATCTTTTTTGATTTGTGTAGTCTGCGTTGTGTGTTTTGTCAGAATTGGGATATCTCGCAACGGCGATCCGGCAGGGAATGTAATGCGGATGAGATTGCCGATATGATGTTGGCACTGCAGGATCGCGGATGCCACAATATTAATTTTGTAACACCTGAGCATGTCGCCCCGCAGGTCATTGAAGCGATTGCTGCGGCTATCTCAAGAGGCCTGCGATTACCCATTGTCTATAACACCAGTGCTTATGATGCACTTTCCTCATTGCAGTTACTGGATGGTCTGGTTGATATTTACATGCCCGACTTTAAATTCTGGCATAAAGAAAGTGCGCGGCGATTTGCAAAAGCAAAAGACTATCCGGAAAAAGCACGTGCAGCGATCAAGGAAATGCATCGGCAAGTGGGTGTCCTAAAATTTGGTACAGATGGTTTAGCAAAGCGTGGTGTCTTGGTGCGGCATCTCGTTATGCCGGGTCAGACGGATGAAGCAAGTGAAATATTTAAATGGTTAGCTAATGAATTATCAGCAGATACATATATTAATGTTATGTGCCAGTATCGACCTGATTACCAGGTGGGTGATGCAGATAAAAAGCAAAAGTACCAGGACATCAACCGGCGACCCTATATTGAAGAGTTACAAGCGGCCCGTGATGCTGCACTTCATACAGGCTTAACGCGTCTGGATCAACGCTAATAAGCGATTATGTCACCCGCTTGATTTTTTTGGGCAGCAAACAGATAACGCGATTATGTTGTATTTTAAAATAATGACAAAGCGTAAAGTTATCTTAAATATCCTGATTTTAATAATAACTTGTACAGGATTTGTAAACGTGCAGGCCGAATCAAAAAGGAGAGCGATGATGAGCATGAACATTATTTCCCCCGTGTTTAGTCATGATGGTGATATCCCTGCTTTGTATACTTGTGATGGCAAGGATATTTCGCCGGAACTCAACTGGTCGGACATCCCTGAAAATGCCAATAGCCTGGTCCTGATTATTGACGATCCGGATGCTCCGGATCCCGCTGCTCCAAAAATGACCTGGGTGCATTGGGTGTTATATAACATATCCACTTCTTCATCCGGTTTAGCCGAAGCGATCAAAGATAGCGAGTTACCGGAAGGCACATTACAAGGATTAAATGACTGGAAACGTACTGGCTATGGTGGCCCATGTCCGCCGATTGGTCGTCATCGTTATTTCCATAAGCTCTATGCACTGGATACTGTACTACCCGATCTCGATCAACCGACCAAGGTCGAAGTTGAACAGGCAATGGAAGGTCATATCATTGAGCAAGTAGAATTAATAGGAACCTATCAACATTAAGGACACTTCTGAAAATGCACTTTTTTTGCAATTGCGGTGTCGTCTCGGCAACTGCTCCCGGCGTTGCTCTACCTCCTGCGTCCATGCAGTCGTCCGCGCGAAGTTCTAATATACATGGACGTCTAATTGTAGTCTTGTACTTATGTACAGGGATGTACTGTATGCCGGTTTCGCCTATAGCACCTACTGTTGGTGCAGGAGCAAAAACCGGCCACAAAAAAATCACTATTTTTAAAAGTATCCTATAGCAACTAATCAGCGTTAGAGTTGTTAAAGAACAATAATAATAAACAGTTAATAAAATAAGCACAGGTCGTAAATCTATGGGGCTGGGATCGGATGAGTAAACGTCTTGAAATTAAATGTATTGATATTTATCCACTTGATGTCCAATTAACCGCCCCTTTTAACATTGCTGTTTCTAATCAATCATCAATCAACAATGTCGCTATACAGATAACACTTGCCGATGGTGCTATCGGGTGGGGGGAAACACCGACACTACCTCCATTGACCGTTGAAGACCAGGCCATTGCCATGACGGTCCTTGATAGAGAAGCAACATTATTACTGGGTAGAAATGCCGATGAATGGCGGAGTATTGCAGCAGAGTTATTGGAACGTTTACCCGAATATCCATCGGTTCGATGCGGACTTGAAATGGCCTTGATCGATGCGCTTGCTCACAGTTGGCAAGTTCCGTTGTTTCAGTTTTTTGGTGGCCATGCTGACAGCGTTATGACTGATATTACCATTCCGATCTGTTCTGCAGACGAAGCGGAACGTCTGGCAAGACAATACCAGCGAGAAGGTTTTGAAATTATCAAGACGAAGATTGGGCGGGATATCAACAGTGATATTGAACGAATATTTGCTATCCGGCGCGGTTTTAATGATTGCCGCCTAGTACTCGATGCGAATACCGGTTTTACGGTTGAGGAAACACAGGATGTCCTGGCACAACTGCGTCGTTCAGGTATCGAACCGGCGTTACTTGAACAACCTGTTGCACGTGAGGATTGGGAAGGATTGGGCAGGTTGGCTAAAGGAGCCGGTGTGCCTGTTGCCGCTGATGAGTCTTGCCGATCGCCGCATGATGCGATCCGTATAGTGAAGGACAAACTGGCACAGGTGATTAATATCAAAATTGCCAAGTGCGGTGTTGTACAAGCCATGGAGATTGCCGCGATCGCTAAAGCTAACGGGATCGGGCTTATGATCGGCGGTATGGTGGAAACACGGATAGCTATGGGCTTCAGTGCACATTATGCAGCAGGGTTGGGAGGATTCGATTGGATTGATCTCGATACGCCATTACTCCTGGCTGAAGATCCTGTGTGTGGTGGGTATATCGCAGAAGGCCCGTGTTACCAACTTGATGTCGGAAGTTATGGTCATGGTGGCGTGCTAACACAGTAATGATCAAAATGAGTGTCAGCGAATTGATAATGAATCATTCAACCAGATCGATTTTTAAGCTAAGTATATTACCGCTGTGCATTGTTCATTCAGCAAGATGAACTACACTTAATCATATAAATACAACTCACAAGATAGGGAGGGGAACATGGCATACCGGATCCGTAAGGTGAATTACTGTAAATTGATGGTTTCAAGCAGGGCAGGACAGGGGGAAAAAGTATTGAGTGCAATCAGGGAAGCCGGCATAAATATGCTAGCCTTCAGCGGTTTTCCAGCGGGCGGTGGCAAGGCCCAGGTCGATCTGGTTTCTGATGATATAGCAGGTATTCGAAGACTGGCAAAGAAGGAAAGGTGGCGCTTGAGTGATACCAAGAAAGCGTTTCTTGTACAGGGCAGTGATGAGGTCGGTGCTATTCACAAGGTGATTAAAAAACTTGCAGATGAAAGGATCAACATCATAGCAGCAGATGCCATCGCTGCGGCTGGAGGTCGCTACAGTATGATTATGTGGGTCAAGCCAAAAGACTATCGAAGGGCAACACGAGTTCTGAATGCGAAATAGGGAAAACCGGAATAAATAATGGTAACAGGTTTATTTAAGGTTATAAGATTCCTAAAGATATATATGCTGTCCACTCAGTAATTCAAAGACCTTATTTTAAGGTGCTTTAATATACTGTTTGTCTTCTGATTTTTTCAGAGATAAAACAATGATGCCGGTTCCCCGGTCATATTGTTCAAGATTATCACTCCAAATTCTCTATATTATATTCAAGCGTAGTCAATCTTTATTGATTCTGATATATAAATATCTTTTTCAGGTATTGTTGCCGGTTTTTAACTAGTAAGTCCTGTAGTAATTGTATGATGGTCTCTTCCTTTAGCTTTCCATAGCTCGTGCCGAGTAGCGGCATGGCCAGTGTTTTGATCTTGTCTTTATCACATTGTGTCAGAATGTTTTGTAATGCTTTTTTGATCCATGTTTTCTTGCTGATGGATGTGTGATCGACATCATAAACAATTGCAATAAGTCTTCTGGGTATAGATTGTTTAACAATGACGTTGCCTGGAATTTCACGTATTTGCTGTTCCATCTTTTTTACCAGTGCCGGGAAACTTTCAATGGTATCCATGATAACGGGTGTCTTACCCAGTAACAGATTGGTGTCCTGTTCTTCAACAACGGCATCGACCATTAACAAGGCCGGATCAGTATCGGTGAACTGTATAATGGTGTTGCCGGCGATACGATCCAGTTGTGTATAATTGTTTGCCATAGTACTTAAAGCATAGCCAGTTCAAACAAGGGAATACAGGGGTTTAAGCTGTTATGAAGCTAATCAGTATTTTAAATGTGGGTGAATCTGTCCTGGATGAGCATGAGTTTCGAACATCCTCCTTAGGCGATTTTATCGCGTTTAGTATTTTCTTTATCCTGTTCCTTGCCTGTGTCGGGCATTACATCGGATATTCCATGACAGGTTCGGTTGGATTCTGGGGGTTTGCCGGTTATCTCTGGTTCGGGTTCTGGTTTGGCCTGATTGCCTGGTTTGCCTGGTCGCGATTCAGAGCCAGTTTGTTGCCGTCGAACTGGTTGGTGAAGGCCAGCCCGGATCGGCTATTGATAAAATTTCGTTCCTTCCAGAATTATTACTACCCGGAGACTGATCCTGTCGTGATTGAACTTTACTGGCGTGAAATTGCCTGGTTACGCAAGACCAAAGAAACCTCACATAAGCCCGGTTCTGATGGTGATGTAACTGAGTTCTTTACTTATCTTGATGTGAAATTAGATATTTCAGAAGATGGGTTAAAAGAAATAGAAAATGGATTGGCAAACGAAAGAAAGTTGAAGCCTTTAAAATCAAGACTTGGCGAATTGAAGCATGAACTGTTTCAGGCGAGAAAACGTAAGGCAGCCAAGCATGAGATTTATGATATAAAACAACGTTTACGCAACGAAAAAACAATTAAACATCAGCAAAAAAATCAGTCGGGCGCAAAATATCATGACTATCCGATTAGCCTGGTGGATGGTAATGTCCTGCGATTACGCTGGAATGGTATAAAACCGAATATTAAAAAGACTCTGGTTTATTTTTCTGATTATTCTCAAATTGAAACTGATATAAAGCTCGAAACCGACTCAACCGGACAACTCAATGGCAAGAAACTGGATGACATGATCCTGGACAGGATATTAAAAGGAGACAAGATAGGTGCTGTTACCTTGGCTAAACAGCATTATAGTTACAGTACAACCGAAGCAAAAAGATTTGTTGATGAAATGACGGATAACCCATCCAATCATTAGTTGTAATACCTCAGACTTAACCAAACATTCTAAAGGATCTGGTTTTGATATAATCTGACAAATAATAACCCTACTGAGACAATTCAAACACGTCGTCATTCCCGCCTACGCGGGAATGACGAAGGAGAAGTTGCGGGAATAACGAAGGAGAAGTCGCCGTATCTTCCGGACTATAAGATCA